>JBAUII010000102.1:0-24278 GCA_049682815.1 Thermodesulfobacteriota bacterium
ATGGGAGTATTTACGGGTTGGTAATAGGTATTGGGTTTATGGTGAGTCCTTCTGTTACTGCATTGGGGATAGGGTATTTTGGGTTACAATTCGGCTGGGCCTTTCTGGTAACCGTATCCCTCGCACACCTGGCGTTTGGTTCCGCGCTGGGAATCTCTATTAATAGGTTTTCTACTAAATACAGTACCGGTTTACTTAATCAATTTGTTACAAAATCGCATCATATGATAAGTAACTATAAGAGTCACGGTGTAAGTGATTCTGAAAAGGCTTCCAAGCGGATTCTAATTCTCGGGGGAGGTTTTGCCGGCATGTACACGGCTCTACATCTTGAAAAGATCTTTAAGAATGATGAAAGTGTGGAAATAACCTTGGTAAACCGAGACAATTTCTTTCTATTTACTCCAATGTTATCTGAAGTTCCATCTAGCGGTATTGAAGCAAAACATGTAATCAGTCCTATTAGAGCATTCTTTAATAAAGTTACCTTTCAGCAGGCTGAGGTTCACTCAATAGATCTTAAAAAACAACTGGTAACATGCTCACACTGTCCAGTATGTACCATATATCAACTGGAATACGACTATCTTGTTCTCGCCCTAGGATCTGTAACTAACTTCTATGGCCTCCATGGTGTAGCCGAGCATTCTTTTCAAATGAAAACCCTTTCTGATGCCATGGCCCTCAGAAATCATGTAATCGATATGTTCGAGCACGCAGATTTGGAAAAAGACGTTGAAACCCGACGACGACTTTTAACATTCGTTGTAGCTGGGGGAGGATTCGCTGGCGTCGAGGTAGCCGCTGAGCTAAATGACTTTGTATACGTTAGCCGTAAACTCTACAGAAATATTCACCCGGATGATGTTAAGCTTATTCTAGTTGAGGGCGGTTCTCGGCTTATGCCTGAGATTAGCGACGATCTAGCAGCTTATGCCCTCGATAAATTAACAAAGCGGGGTATAGCATTTCATCTGAACACGAGATTGATAGACGCTGGTGAAAATAAAGTTGAACTAGATGATGGTAGTCCTTTTTCAATTCCGACGAACACCCTAATATGGACTGCAGGTGTATCTCCGGATCCAATTATACAATCGCTTCCATGTGGAAAGGATAAGAGGGGGAAAATTATGGTAAATGAATATCTAGAGGTACCAGACTTACCAGGGGTTTGGGCCTTGGGAGACTGTGCCCACATTCCTGACCCGGAAACAGGAAGTTCGTATCCACCAACCGCCCAGCATGCCGTTCGTGAAGGAAGACGGGCAGCTCACAATATTGCTGCAACGATACGCGGTGAAAGTGGGGATAAGAAACCTTTCCACTATACTCCACTTGGGACATTGGCTCCCCTTGGCCATAGAACTGCTGTAGCTGAGATAATGGGATTTAAGTTTTCTGGATTTTTTGCCTGGTGGCTTTGGCGTACAGTATACCTTACCAAACTTCCGGGATTGGATAGAAAAATTCGTGTAGCGATTGACTGGACCTTAAACCTGTTCTTTCAAAGAGATATAGTCCAGCTAAAAGTTTTTATGAAACCCGCACCATTGGAAAAATCTTCTAGCTCAGAAGAATATAATCAACAAAAACAGTTACTGGGTGGGAACTCGCCTAACAGCTAGAAATCGCGAATAACGTTAAAGAAATAATCATTATTAAATTAAGATCGAAAAGAAAACTATGGCAATAAATAGGTTTACAAATATGAAAGAACCATTATGGAGTCCCTCAGAAGAGAGAATTAAAAACGCCAATATGACTAATTTCATAGACTTTGTAAATCGAAAGTATGGAAAACAACTTAATAGCTACAATGAACTGTACCATTGGTCTATCGATAAAATTCCTGACTTTTGGGAAAGCATATGGGAGTTCTGTGAAGTTAAAGCATCAAGTGGATATGAATATGTCGTTGATGACCTAAGCAAAATGCTTGGAGCTAAGTGGTTCGTCGGGGCCAGACTTAATTTTGCTGAAAATCTTCTTCGTTATAGAGACGATCACATAGCTCTGATTTTCAGAGGCGAGGATAAAAAAGAAGAAAAGATGACTTACGCTGAACTTCACAAGGGTGTAGCTCGTTTAGCAAAATCGCTAAGAGATGTAGGAGTAAACAAAGGAGACGTTATTGCCGGCTTTATGCCAAACATGGTTGAAACTGTCATTGCAATGCTTGCCGCCGCAAGCGTTGGTGCTACCTGGTCTTCATGTTCACCGGACTTTGGAATAAAAGGAGTACTAGACCGATTTGGACAGGTTGAGCCAAAGATTTTATTTACCAGCGATGGCTATTTCTTTAAAGGAAAAAAGTTTGACTCCCTGGATCGAATCGCCGGTATCCTGGATAGACTCCCCTCAATAGAAAAAGTAATTGTCGTGCCCTACACAGAGAAAGAGCCAGACATTTCCTCTATTCCCAATTCCACAACCTATCAAGATTTTCTATCGGAGGAAGCCGGACCGATTGAATTTGAACAAGTGCAATTCAATTATCCACTATACATCATGTATTCATCCGGAACCACAGGGCTACCAAAGTGCATGGTTCATAGTGTTGGGGGTACACTGATTCAGCAACTAAAGGAGTTGAAGCTACATACCGACATCAAACGAGAAGATAAAATCTTTTACTACACCACTTGTGGCTGGATGATGTGGAATTGGCTTATTAGTTCATTAGCCCTCGGAGCGACAGTGGTTCTTTATGATGGATCGCCCTTCCACCCCAATCCCGGTTCGCTTTGGGAACTGGCTCAAGATGAGAAGATGACTATATTTGGCACAAGCGCCCGGTACATTGCAGCTATAGAAAATGAAAAATTAAAGCCAGGAGAAAATTATGATTTAAGTAACTTAAGGACTATACTCTCTACGGGCTCACCTCTCCCTGCAGAAAGCTTCCATTATGTTTATAGTAATATAAAAAAGGACGTTCAACTTTCGTCTATTTCGGGTGGTACCGACATTCTCAGTTGCTTTGTATTAGGAAATCCAATTGGCCCGGTATATCCAGGTGAGATACAGTGCCGTGGGTTAGGTATGAAAGTCGAAGCCTTTGATGAAAATGGAACATCCGTGACAAATCAGAAAGGAGAGCTTGTTTGCACGGCGCCCTTCCCTTCCATGCCTATATATTTCTGGAATGATCCAGACAATAGCAAATACCTTAAGGCATATTTTGAAAAATACCCACATGCGTGGACCCATGGCGATTATATTGAAATTACAGAAACTGGCGGAGCGATCATATATGGGCGTTCTGACGCGACACTGAACCCAGGTGGTGTGAGAATAGGTACAGCCGAGATTTATCGCGCGGTGGAAACTTTTCCGGAGGTTTCAGATAGCATCGCAGTCGGTCAGAAATGGCATGACGATGAAAGGATTATTCTATTTGTAAAGTTGGCCGACGGGATAGAAATAACTCAGGAACTTTCCAACAAAATCAAAAATGGTATAAGAGAGAACACTTCTCCCCGTCATGTTCCTGCAAAAATAATCGCAATTAAAGACATCCCTTATACTATCAATATGAAAAAGGTGGAAATAGCGGTAAGGAATGTGATCCACGGAGAACCTGTCCTCAATAAAGATGCATTGGCTAATCCAGATTCTCTCGAACTCTATAAATACATTCCGGAACTTATAACGTGAAAAAGGGATCGATAAAATATGCCAAAGAATGTTGATTATCTTTTTATCGGCGGGGGGCTTGCAAGCGCGACGGCGGCCGAGACGCTGAGAAGAGAAGGTGTGAACGGCAAAATATCTATCATATCCGCCGAAAATTATCTTCCCTATCACCGTCCGCCCCTTACCAAGCACTTTCTGCTAGGAAAGCAGAATAAAGATCGCATTCTGATTCACAAAGAAAGCTTCTACCGAAAAAACAATATCGACGTGCGGCTCAACACAAGAGCCATCCTGGTTAATGCAGAGAGAAAATTAGTTGAAACGGACAATGCTGGTAAATTCAGATTTAAGAAGCTTCTTATTGCAACAGGTTCTTGTCTTTCCAAACTCTCGGTCCCCGGCGATGACTTATCCGGAATATTTTACCTTAGAACCATTTCCGACGCCGAAGCTATTAAGCATGCGCTGGCAGGAGCCAAAAAAGCCGTAGTAATCGGCGCGAGCTTTATCGCAATGGAGCTTGCCTCCTCATTCACTAAGATGGGTATACATGTAACGATTATCACAAAGGAAGAGATTTTATTCGATAAACTCAGGTCTCCAGAGATCTCTCAATTCTTTACCGATTACTATAAGTCCCATGGGGTAAAAGTTGTCTTTGGGGAGTCAGTAAGAGGATTTAAGGGAAAAGCCAAAGTTGAAAGCGTAGTTACGAAGTCGGGGAAAGAATTTTCCTGTGACTTTGTTGCAGTTGGTGTAGGAGTTACTCCTGAGACAGACTTTCTAAAAGGGAGCGGAATTGAAATAAATGACGGGATTATTGTAAATGAATACATGCAAACAAATATGTCGGATATCTATGCTGCAGGAGATGTCGCCAGATTTTATGATCCTGTGTTTAGAAGAAATATCAGGATTGAACACTGGGATAACGCTGTAAAACAGGGACGCACCGCCGCACTGAAAATGATAGGCAAGAGACAAGCCCGCTGTAGTATCTCATATTTCTTCTCGGATGTGTTTGATCTAACGTTTAATTTCCTGGGTGACATAGAAGGTCCTGAGGAAAGGATTGTCAGAGGATCGATTAAAGACAAGTCCTTTTCTGTCCTTTACTTAAAGGACGGGGTGCTGCGTGGGACATTCCTGCTCAGGCGTCCTATAAGTGAAGGCAGAGCGGCGGATTCACTCATTCTAAACCGTGTCAATTTAGAAAAAGAGAAAAAGAAAATATCCGATGTATCATACCCGCTTGAGAATATTTCAGCTCAGAACGTGCTTATTCTTCAGGGGGGTGGGGCTTTGGGAGCGTTTGAGTGTGGAGTTGTAAAAGCGATGGAGGAGAAAGGGATCTACCCAGACATCGTCGCAGGTGTTTCCATGGGATCTTTCAATGCGGCGATTATTGCAGGAAATCCAAAGAATGCCGCACGAGCACTCGAAGCATTTTGGAACGATATTTCAACAAACGCGCCAAAGCTTCCCAATGAAAAATTGCGCCGGCTTATATCATCGTGGTACGTTATGATGTTTGGCTCTACTAATTTTTTTCATCCTAGATGGCTTAAACCCATGATGCGCCCAGATCAATGGCCTGTGAATTGGACGAGTTTTTACGATCCCTCTCCCATTAAAGACCTTCTTCGAAAGTATGTTGATTTCGAGAAACTGAAAGACAGTCCAACTCGCCTCCTAGTCAGCGCAGTTAATGTTGAGACCGCAGAGCTTGAGACATTTGATAGCTATTTAGATGGCATTACACCCGATCACATTCTGGCAAGTGGAAGCCTGCCACCTGGACTTCCCTGGACGACGATAAACGGAAGCCACTACTGGGATGGCGGAATTGTGAGTAATACACCGCTTGATCAGGTGATGGCACTGTGCGGATTGACGGGGAAGAAGGTTTATATTGTGAATCTATATCCAAGGAAAAAGGAACTTCCACAAAATATGATGGATATTATCGCACGAAAGGATGAAATATTTTACTCAGAAAAAATTAGTAATGACATCCATACCATTGAGCTAATCGAGAACTACAGAAAATTAACCGAAGAAATAATGAGCCACCTTGAACCATCAGTGGCTGAGCAGATTAAACGGAGGCCCCGCTATATCCAGACTATGGTTAATTCAGGCCCAGTGTCAATTACAAGAATTATACATAAAGGAGAAGAGCATGAGCCGCCATCGAAGGATTATGACTTCTCAAGACAGTCCATTGAGGAACATATTAAGGAAGGTTACGGGATTGCCAAGAAAACATTAGATAAGGAATCTAAATTAGAAAGAAATTTAAAAATATTGGTATAAGAGGTTTTAACGATGAAATTAAATGGAAAAGTCGGCATAGTGACAGGCGGAGGAAGCGGCATTGGTCTTGCCATCGTGGAGATATTTGCTAAGGAAGGTGCTAAAGTAGTTGTAGCCGATTTGGATCAGGCTGGAGGAAATAAAGCAGTAAAAAAAATTTCAAAAATTGGCGGCGAAGCTCTCTCCATACAGACCAATGTCACTAAACGTGAAGACTGCAAGCGACTCGTAGACAAGACTATAGAGAGATTTGGTCGAATTGATATTCTTGTAAACAATGCTGGAATTCAACATGTAGCACCAATCGCCGAGTTTCCCGAAGATAAGTGGGATTTGCTAATCGGTGTAATGCTAACGGGAGCCTTTCTCTGTACCAAATATGCCCTTCATCACATGATTAAGCAAAAGAGTGGAAGAATCATCAACATGTCCTCTATTCACGGGCTTATAGGTGTAAAATATAAGTCCGCGTATGTTACGGCAAAGCATGGTGTAATAGGGCTTACGAAAGTGACAGCGCTTGAGATGGCAGAGCATGGAATTACAGCTAATGCTATATGTCCAACCTTTGTTCGAACACCCCTTGTTGAGAAGCAAATAGAAGATCAGGCAAAGGCTCATGGGATTTCGAGAAAAGAGGTAATGGAGAAAGTAATTCTTGCAGAAGCACCTATGAAAAGGATGCTTGAGCCTGAGGAGGTCGCAGAGCTTGCTTTATATCTCGCAGGTGACTCTGCGCGCAATATTACTGGGGCTGCAATACCTATTGACGAGGGTTGGACTGCACAGTAAGAAAAGCCAAAAATCCCTATTCGAAGAAGACCAATGGGGTCGTTGCTTAACTTTGTACTCTGTGTACACTTTCAGATGGGTAAGGCAAGACAATTGAGATTAGAATTCCCGCGCGCTCAATACCATATTACTTCACGAGCTAATCACAAGCGGGAGATATTCGTGGACGAGGACGATCGAGGGGATTTTCTTAATCTAGCGGGCATGGAGGTAGAACAAAAATGATGGAAATGCTATGCCTATTGCCTTCAGAAAGTACAAAGTCAAGCAATGACCCCATCTTGTTTTAACCTCTCATCCCGTTTATGTAGGCTGCGGTTATTTCTTCACGCGGGGATGCAAATACCTCATTGGCTGGGCCGTATTCAACTAAATGTCCTGCGCCGTTTTGTACCCAGAAAAGCGCAACGTAGTCGGCGATCCGGCGAGCCTGGGCCAGGTTGTGGGTAACGGTCAGAATTGTGTACTGCCCGCGTAAACTAACAATTAGGTCTTCCACAACCGCACTTGACAATGGATCAAGCGCGCTACATGGTTCATCAAGCAATAGCACTTCCGGCCTTAGCGCCAGCGTCCGAGCTATACAAAGACGCTGCTGCTGACCGCCTGATAGTGAAAGGGCGGAGACACTCAATCGATTCTTTACCTCGCTCCACAAACCAACCTCTGTCAACGCTTTCTCGATTATATGGTCAACCTGGTTTTGATCTCGGATACCGTGCTCTCTGAGCGGAAGAGCGATGTTTTTCCAGATTGAGAGTGGAAATGGATTAGGTTTTTGAAATATCATGCCCACCCGGAGGCGCAACGTGGTGGTATCGGTCTTCGTGTCTAGAACATCCAATTCGCCAATCTGAATACGTCCTGAAACCTCGCAACCTGGTATTAGGTCAGTTAAGCGGTTTAAACTCATAAGAAAACTGGACTTGCCACAACCGGATGGACCTACCAATGAGGTGATACATCCGGCCTTGATGGAGAGTGATACATTCCTAAAAGCAGGCTTTTCCCTGTAGTACAGACTCAAATTTTCAGTCTGTATAAACGGATCGAGTTCACAGCGATACGATTCTTCTGTCAACGGAAAGCGCTGGACCGAGCCATTTGTAAATTTAGGTTTATTCATATTGGGAATATCCTCCTTCGAAGCCAGTGAGTAGCAATATAAAATGAAACCAAGTTGATAATAAACAGGAGTCCTACTAAAACCAGGGCTGACGCATAAGCCTTGGCATTCCCACCTGGCACATTCATAGAAAGGTCAAATATGTGTATGGACAACGCCCGTCCAGAATCAAGGAGAGATGTGGGCATTCTGTCTACATAACCGCTCGTAAAGATAAGGGCTGCCGTCTCGGCTACAGCCCTCCCTACTCCGAGAATCATTCCTACCATAAGACCCGGAGCCGCCGCTGGAAGGAGCAGATGAAAAAGGGTTGTTGTTCGTGAAAAGGCTAAAGCCGCTGCGGACATTCGGTACTCATAGGGAGCGGACCGAAAGCCTTCCTCGGTTGACCGGATAAGAATAGGCAGAACCATACAAGCAAGCGTCAACCCTCCGGATAGAATAGAAAAACCGAGTCCAAGAATCTTAGAGAAAAGAGCGTTGCCGAAGAGTCCAAAGACAATTGAGGGAACTCCCGCCAGGACATCGAGGCTTCGCCGTACCAGTCGTCCGAAAACACTCTCGACCCCGGTGAATTCGGATAGGAGCATAGCGGTTCCTACTCCGATAGGGAGGGAGACTGCCATACATACCCCTAGAATTAAGGCAGTTGAGACAAGGACAGGACCTATTCCTCCCTCACGTCCTGCGTTCCTGGGTGGTGCTGTGAGAAACTCCCAGGAGATTTGCCCTATACCGTGCCAGATTATGCTACCTAAAATCCAAAAAAAGACTGCACTCACCAGAATAGCAGACGCCCAGACAAAGAAAGTAGGGAGCAATTCACCTAGACCCGCTTTTGTTCTTCGTTTAAAGGATGCGTAATATAAACGACGGTAGAAGGTCTCACCCATAAAATCTCTCTCTACTTAGCCGCTCTGCTGCAGCGATGAGCACAAAGATTATTGCTAAAAGAATCAGGCCGCTCACAAAAAGAGCAGAACGATGGTCTCCTGTTGCATATGCCATCTCCAATGCGATGTTAGCCGTAAGTGTCCTTATCGGCTCGAATAGACTTTTTGGCGTTTGCACCACGTTACCACAGACCATTAGTACTGCCATTGTTTCTCCAATCGCCCTTCCAGTCTCCAAAATAACTCCGGTAAAGAGACCTGATTTTGCAGTCGGAAAGACGATACCTTTTATAGTAGTCCAGCGCGAAATTCCTAATGCGGCGGCTCCACGAAGGTACTCCTCCGGCACATTCGCAAGGCTTGAATCTGCCATGAGGGCGATAGTAGGAAGGATCATGATGGTCAGAATCAGAATGCCTGCAAGAAGGCTCGGCCCCGGAGGCTCGATTTTCCCGATCAAGGGGACAAGCACAACCAGACCCCAGAAGCCATAGACAACAGATGGGATACCTGCTAAAAGCTCAATGAGCCTTCGGTAAAAACCAGCTACGGTCGGAGGGGCATAGTAGTGAGAAAAAATTGCTGAAAGAATCCCCAGTGGTGTGGCTATGAGCACCGAGCCAGTCATGGCAAAAAGAGTCCCCCAGAGCATCGGAGTAAGGTTGTATAAATTCTCAGCCGGATGCCAGGAGGGATCGGTGAAAAACCGTGTAAGTCCGACCCGACGCAGTACGGGAATCGACTCGAGTACGAGAAACACCGCTATTAAAAGGACAATAGCACCCGCTAAAATAGCGCAACCCCTTAATGCCCACATAAGAACTGCATCACTTCGATATCGGGACAAAGTACTGCTCCTCGATAATATCTTGTACTTTCTCAGAACTTGCGAAATCTATAAATCCTTTCGCTAATCCATCTGGCGGAGTCTTCGTAACCAGGTTGAGAGGCCGTGACATAGGAAATGTGCCGTTACGGAGGTTTTCGATTGAGGCTGTAACCCCTCCAAGCGGAAGGAGTTTTATGGGTTCCCCGTGAGTGGCATCATATTCACCGGTTCCGATTGATACATACCCAATGGCGTTAGGATTGCCTTCTATGGTCTTAATTCCCTGTTCGTTATCCCCGATAACTACGTCGGGTTTAATATCTTTATTTTTCAGCTTGAAGTGTTCCAGAAAAAGCTCCAGAGTAGCACGACCTTCTGCCTTATTAACCACTGTAATCGGGGCATCTTTCCCTCCAACTTCTCGCCAGTTATTAATTTGTCCAGTGTAAATATCTACTATCTGTGCGTCGCTCAGCCCTGAAACCGGATTGCTATCGTGGACGATGATACAGATCCCGTCAAGAGCAATTGGGAAGGCGAAAAGATCTTGCTCACTGTCCTTGAGTGCACGCGAGGCCATGCCGATGTCAGCAAGTCCCTGTTGGGCGTCGGCTATCCCACGCGAGGAACCTCCCATTTGGACGTCTATACGAACGTCGGAATGAAACACCTCAAAACGCTTGCCGATCTCTGCGACCAGAGGTGCTACCGTGCTTGAACCAGTTATAACGAGCTTTCCACTAAGTTTATCAGTAGTTGTCTCGACAGCCTTTTTCTTTTCGTTAGAACAAGATTGTAAAAAAGATGAGAATAGTACTAAAAATGTTGCAAAAGTAACGAAACCTATTAATCTCCACATCGATTTTATCCTCCTGAATGTTTAGGTAGTATTTAACTGCTATTATTAAGAACCTTATTAAGCAGCTCCTGATTAGGGTCAGCCCCGGTATCAATATCATTAAGCTTTTTTAAACATCTAAATTAACAGCAGTAACCATTGCCATCAGTACAGCAGCTGTAGCTTTCTTGAAGGTCTCTTGTAGGGTTGGTAATCATAAACATCCCCGCATACGGGGGTTTTGCCAGCTTTTGTGCTGTGTCTGTGCATATTTCTACTGCTTCACCACGCGGGAATAGATGTCCTTCCTCATCCACAATAGCCTTTAAGGGGCCGTTGTAGATTGCCTTTTGGCCTATGAATACACACCCTGCAGTCTTCTCAAATTTGTATCCTCTGACTGTTACTGAGTAAAAGCTGTAGTTTTCAACGTCTTTCCAGTAGGTTTTTTTAAGTACCTGAAGCCCGTAGAAACCGGCTTGTTCTAGATAAGAAACGAATTGTTCTTCGGTTAATGCTCCGGCTATGCATTCTCCCCAAAGCTTATCATTCGTGATTATATGGGGCGGAACTTCTTTTTCCGATACAATATCTGAGATTACGATTCTTCCATGGTTATTCAGGATGCGCCACATCTCAGAGAAGACCTTCTTTTTGTCCGGCGAAAGGTTTATTACACAGTTTGATGTGATAACGTCAATAGATTTATGCCGAATAGGTATCTCTTCTAAAAATCCCTTCCTGAATTCGACAACATCATAGCCCAGATTACTTGCAACAATCGGACGACACTCATTCGCGACGCTAAGCATCTGGTCAGTCATGTCCACTCCTATTACCTTCCCGGATGGGCCTGCTTTATTAGCTGCTATAAAG
Organism: Thermodesulfobacteriota bacterium; assembly: GCA_049682815.1. GTDB lineage: Bacteria > Desulfobacterota_D > UBA1144 > Nemesobacterales > CSP1-2 > DASWID01. The sequence goes on from JBAUII010000102.1 coordinate 11,310, forward strand.
CAGTCGATGCCCGCGCCCGAGCCGAGGTCAACTACGATTTCTCCCGATTTTACGTCAGCGATGCTCATCGGACTTCCGCAGCCATAGAATCTATCGATGACCTCTTGCGGTATATGGCTAACATCGTCTGTCGGGTAACTGGTTGGACAGCAGAGTTCTTTTTGCGGTTCTTCTGCCGCTTTCCCATAGAATCCTCTCACCACTTCTCGGGACTTATCTATATCGAAGGAAAGCACGCAGTTAGAGTGGGATACCTCTACGTTGGCGACGGATAAGCAATGAAGCCTCCCATTTCCATTGGAACCATTGATGCCGCAGGATAGCGCTCCTTCTCCCATGCTTAGAAATATCGGAGGAGCGTCAAATCCCGACTTATGATTGAATTTTTGTCTCTTTTCCTCAGCAAGCTCAAAGAGGCTCGAGGTGATCATGTATTCGTGAAGGTCGGAGTAGGGGTCTGGCGCGTGCACGTCGCCCTTTCCAAAAGTGGCATCTGCATAAAAGTAAGAATGTTCAACATCGCCACCCCCGCAGATGAATTTTAAATAACAGTTATTACATTTTGCCTTCTTCAGGACTGTTGCATTTCTAAACATACTGCAAACCGGGCTATTCTTCCAGATTTCTGCTAAAGGTTCTTCTTTTATGCTCCCGCAGCTAAGTCCGTTAAAGTTTGCAAATGCAGCGGAGGGATAAACTTCACCATCTGAATAGACACAGAGACTCTCCCAGCAGGCATTGCTGAGGTCAAATTTAGTAAACTTTCTTGATTTTAACTTTTTCTTGATTGATTCAAAGTTGTCTATAGTAATTCCAAGCTCATCCGCTGTTTTTTTAACCTTTTTCACTACCTCAATCAATTGGTAAGTAGACAGTATAAGGTCTTTGTCTCTGTCTGTTATTCTTCCTCTTTGATGGACCCAAAGGAGGTGGTGATTTTTTACTCCCAAAGAAGCCAGAAGTTTTGTAACATTTGGGATATCTTCGGCGTTTGCCGAGGTAACCACGGTGGTAACAGTTGGATTGAGTTTTGCTTCTGTTGCACCCTTTATTCCTTTTATTATTTTCTCAAACGAGCCTTTTCCACGAATTGGGTCATTAGTATCTCCAGTCGAACCGTCAAGGCTGATCTGGGGTTTGAACCGGCCTCTGGCTACCTTGAGCAGTCGTTTCATTTGTTTTTCTTGAGTGAACAACATTCCGTTTGTGAGCACAATGAGCTCTGAGTCCGGGTCTCGTGTTACGTATTCTATTAGATCGTAAATATCTTTTCGTATAAATGGTTCTCCTCCAGTGAAGAAGAATCTGTACACTCCTAGCTCCCGGCCCTGGTCAATGATCCGTTTTATTTCTTCTGTGGGCAGCCCCTTATTCTCCCATGGGCCGGAACTTACGAGACAATGGGTACATTGAAGGTTGCATGAGTTGTTAGTATGTATCCAAAGCTCCCTCAGATGGTCTAATTTTAGATAGTCACTCCGACCGGAATAAGGCGGTCTTGTATAAGGGGTGAGGGATATAAATTTTTCTCTAACAGCATCTTTAATGAATGAACTCACATGAACCCGCGCTTTCGCTCCATTGAGACTTAATTCTGAACCGTAGAGTGCTACAATATCATTGAATGTCTTTTTACCATCAATATAGCTTGCGATTCTTGCTCCCTTGACATCAGTGCTTACCCAATTGGGTCCTTCAGGATCAATAAGAACGTTGAGGCCGTCTAGCTCTATTTGTGAATATGGTGGCGCATGTAAGATCGTTTTCTCACCAAGGTCCATTCGGATGTACCTCCTTAATCTGAATATCAGTCAGTTGTAATATGGACATATCTAAATAGGTAAGAATGAATTTTACAAAAAAACCATTATCAAGTCTCTCGTATTCGACTGCTTCTGTGAAATTCGATTGTGCAGCATTTAAGGTCAAGAGCGTCTTTGTGTTCATTTACGTTGAGTTGCTTGCAGATAATGGGGTGAATTCGGTAAATGACAAATTTCCCTTCCTTTTTGTCGACTACAATCCCTGCATTTCTCAAAATTCCAAGATGATGAGAAACCTTTGAGTGATCTTTCCGAAGCTCTCTAGCAATTTCGGTAACCGACCGTTCATCATCAAAGAGGCACCCAATGATTTGCAACCGTACCTCATCAGATAGAGCCTTAAGCAATTTAGCACAATCTTTTGAACTTGGAGATCTCATCAATGTACCGTTATATAACATAGATGAAGAACTTTCAAAAAGGTTTCATGAGTTAAGTTCTCTTTTAATCCTTTTGCTTGCCCTTTTAAGTATTAGCTTTTTCGCCTATATAGAAAGCAATTCAATTAAGTACCCTTACTATGAGCTTAAGAATCCTTTGGAGCCGGGGTGATGATTCAAATTTATTGCGGAAGAAAAGATCGGTAGCCTGTCTTGTCCCCAGGGCAAGAGTCGGATATACATGGATGGCAGAGGAAATGTCCTTCACTGTTAATCCCTTCTTGATCGCAATTATGACTTCCGATATTAATTCTCCTGCGTGAGGTCCAATAATGTGGGCTCCTATTATCTTCCCTTTCCATCCGGCGGTGATAATTTTTATGAAACCAATGCCTTCAACTTCTGTCACCGCTCTATCAACATCGCCGTACCGATGTTTGTAAACACTGTATTTAATCCCCTTTTTCTTTGCCTCGACCTCAGTCATACCAACATGAGCAACCTCAGGGTCTGTAAAAGTTGTCCACGGCACAACAGAATAATCCACCCGAGCGGGTAATTTTAGAAGGGCACTTCTTAATACAATCCCAGCCTGATACTCCGCCATGTGAGTGAAGAGGTAGGGCCCGGCTACGTCACCACATGCCCATATATTCTTAGCGGTGGTCTGAAGTCTATTGTTAACCACTATCCCTTTATTGTTGTATTCAACCCCTGCCGACTCAAGGTTTAATCCCTCGACGTTTGGAGTCCGTCCGACCGCAAGAAGAATCTCTTCTGTGGCTATGTTAATTTCTTGCCCATTTCTTTGTACTAGGACTACTTTTTTACCATTCTCCGTATAGACTCGCTTGGCTTTTGCTCCGATGAAGAACTTAATCCCCTCTTTGGCTAATGATTGCTCAAGCTCTTTTGAAATATCTTCATCCTCAATGGGAAGAATACGATCCATCATTTCTATTACCGTAACTTCCGAGCCGAATCTTGCAAACGCCTGGCTCATTTCCATACCGATCGGTCCGGCACCGATAACAACTAAAGACTTAGGCAGTTTCTTCAGATGAAATACCTCGACGTGCGAAATAAAACCCGTTTCTTTGAGACCATCAATTGGAGGGGTAAAGGACCTAGACCCCGTGCATATAACAAATTTCTTACTTTTTATTCTCGTTCCGTTTACTGCAATTTCTTTTGGCGATGTAAAGCTTGGCTCGCCAAAAATTACATCCACACCCATTTTCCTGAACCTCTCCGGGTCATCATGCTCTCCTATAATGTTTATGGTATCCCAGACATGACTGATTACATTTGCAAAATCAAAGGAAAGAGGAGTTTCATTTAGTCCAAATTCTTTTGCACGTCTGATGAGCGAAGCCACTTTAGCAGAGTGAATAAGGGTTTTGCTCGGGACGCAGCCGTAATACAAGCAATCACCGCCTAGCTTCTCCTTTTCGATGAGGGCTACTTTGAGTCCAAACTTTACCGAGCCTGTCGCTACGGTAAGTCCGGCTGCTCCACCACCTATTACCACAACGTCATAACTATCCATTTAGTAACTCCTAAAAGCTGGTTTTAAGTTGTGAATGAATTCAAATATTAAATTAGAATGATTTACTTTTTACCCTTTGCTTCCTTATAAACCTAGGTATAAGAATTGAAAACACCACAACCAGGAAGAACCCGATAAGAATATAAAAACCTCCTTTAGTAATTGAGCCACCAAAATATGAATAAACGGACGTAGCTGGGATAATCCCAATCATGGTTGCAAAAAAGTGACCCCAGAAAGAGACTTTGAGAACGCCTGCAGCATAACTAACGAAATCAAACGGTGGTCCGATCGGAGAGCTTCTTATCACCAGTAGGGTCTTGAATCCGCTGTCGGCCAGCTTCTCGTTAAGTGTATCCAATTTACCTTTTAGCATTTTTTGTACAAAATCCTTGCCAAGTAGTCTCGCTATCATGAAAGAAATGCTGGCGTTGAAAGTTGCCCCGGCGACAGTCAGGATAGTACCTACAATAGGGCCGAATGTAAATCCGCCCGCGATGGTATAAAGCGTGGGTGGTACAGGAATAAAAGGCCTTATAGAGAGTGTATAGATAGCAAAGTAGATCAGCGCCGCTTTTATGGTACCGTAACTGAGAAGATATTCCTTGATCTCTAACGGGGTTAGGTCCTGAAATCTAATACCCGAGCCTCTAATCGCCAAAAAGACCAAAACCAGGATCAGAACCAGCAAAGCCAGTCTGGTAGCTTTTCCTCTGTTTTTTTCATGTATTATTTTCATGGAATCTTTAGTACCTAAAATGGTTATTAAGGTTAGATACATGAAATACCAAAAAGTTGCGATTAATATCGTAAAGCTTTTCTATACAAGAATTGTGTTTAAACTATTAATCCAATGATCAGCATAGTCGTTCCCACATACAACGAATCAACAATCATACGGAGGACACTTGCTTGGTTGAATGAAACCATATCCTCAGAAGATGAGATCATAGTTGTTGATGGGTCGAGCGAGGACAATACGAGGGATATTGTGATCAAATTCCCGATGGTAAAACTCCTTACAACCCAAAGAGGCCGGGCAGTTCAGATGAATGCAGGAGCAAAGATAGCCAGCGGTGAATACATACTTTTTCTACACGCCGATGTATTAATAAATGAATGTTGCATATCCATGCTTAAAAATCAAATCAGGGAAAACGAGATTCAATGGGGATGGTTCCCAATAAAGCTGGATTCTCCTAGATTTATTTTTAGAGTGCTAGAAACCGGAGCAAATCTGAGAAATAGGCTCACAGGGACTCCCCTTGGCGATCACGCTATATTTGTTAAAAGAGATATGTTTTATAAAATTGGTGGGTTCCCTGAAATTCCAATCATGGAAGATTTGGAGTTTACCAGAAAAATAAAGATTATCTCAAAGGGGGTTGAGATTAAGTCACCAATAAACACAAGTGTTCGCCGTTTTGAGAATTCGGGAATTATTAGAACATTTTTTAGGATGTGGATCCTGAGAATTCTATATGATTTGAGAATCTCCCCTGAAAAACTTGCAAGATATTACAGTAATGTGAGATAATTCATCGCTTAAGCAGGTATTCACAAACAAGCAAACAAAAGGTATTAGCCAGCTCAATACGGGTGGTTATAGGAAGAAAAGACGTTTGAAAAAAATACTTATTTATTACAAGAAAAGGCCCGTTGTTGTGTCTGAAAAGATCAAAATAGAGAACTAGATGGCACTGAATATTCCTAAAGATGGTTCAAAGCCAGCATAGTAAAACTACGGGGTTCAACATCTATCAGAAATGATAACTTAACTCTATCAATTGCCGATTCACACCCTTCCCACCAAAGAATCCTGCGTCTGACATATGATAAAACCTATAGCCCAAAACCAGATGCCAGCCAAAATTGTAACTTATGCCTGCGTGGGCAGTGAACTGAATTGGTGCCCCGAAGTCCCGTTTTCCTATTTTATCATTGCTCAGAAATGCCAGACCTACTCCTCCATCAATCCAGATTGGCCATCCGTTTTTGGTTATTGCTACACCCGGACCGGAGGTAATAAGGAGTTCTTTATCTCCTTCACTTCTAATAAGGCCCCCTTCCAAATTCCACCTTGTTGTGATAACCCAATCTGAAAAGGGTTGCCATCTCCATGGTAACCCGTAGACCGTAAACACTTCGTAAGTTGTGAAGTCTTTCTCTGTGACATACAATGACGAACCGAGACGTAATCCGAGTAATATAAAACCCGTGTCTTTGGCAATAGCCGATCCTAGTGAAAGAATATTCGATATTAGTAACAATATAAGACAAATTCGTCTAGCTGGTATCGCAATCTCACCCTTTTTTCAGTTTAAGAAGCAATGCTTTTGACGTTGTATTTGCAGACTCTAAGGAATCCATCCCCCGATCTTTAGACTCACACATGATAATGACAGCAAGGCATCATCTCAGATGATGCAATGTACGATGCAGTTTTTATTAACATCGATTCGATGTTGTTTTTGATCAAGTTTAAATAAACTGATAGGTCGTAGGTTCTTCAGAATAATTAAGATTGTCAAACGGGTTTTTGATGGGGGGGTCGCTAAAATTTATTAACATTTTCTGTAAGTCTGCTTTTGTTAGTTTTGTAGTTCAATAAACTAATTTGAAATAAAGTGCGGTAACGAGAAAATTCTCTTGAAACATTCCTTGGCAACTCAACATCATAGGTAGAAAGGAGACAGTTCGTATGAAAGATAAATCCTACTACATAGTCAGAAGAGAATGGGAGAGCCTGAGAAGCACCTTTGAGTTGTGCGGTGATATAGGAGACTTTCATTTCGAGGATCTTAGAGATTTTAAGTGGCTTATTGGAGAAGAATATGAATGGCTTATTTCAAAAATTATTAAGATGGATGAAAAGCTTTCCCAATATGGATATGCCACATCCGAAGCCATGTATGTATTTGCCGTGCTTGGCATGATGGCAGCGAAACGGCTCGGGCTTGACAGTGAAAATTTAGCCTTTAATTTCGGAATGGGCTATGGCTTTGTTCGGACAGGGTTGGTCTCGTATCAAAGATTAGAGCCAATGCAGGTTCTTTTCTACAGGCTATTCTTTCCGTTGGGCGGGACATGGGATTTTTATTGGAGGTTTGACCCTTTCTTAGTACGGGAAAAGCTTAGTACTGTATTTAATAGATTCATGGGTTGGCAGAATAATCCTGAACGCTTCAAAGAAGACTTTGCTATAAGTCAAAATATAGGAGAACTGTGGAAGGCATGGGAAGAAGCGAATGAATAACTAATATTAATTTACTGAGTTGTGAATATTATGAATTTAGGAATATCAGTGAGCTTGAAAATCAAATTATTGGAGGGCCGAAAGTTTGGGGTTTCCTCTATCAAACCCGATACTCGCTTGTACGCGTCCACTATCCTCTAATCGTTTTCGCGACTTATATAGAATTGAAATCCCTAAATCGATCATAGGCTCAGTCTTTCCTTCAACCATACTCAAGAGTGTAAAACTAAACCTCGCATAACCTTCTTCCGCCTTTTCCATATCATCCATAGGTAAAGCAGAAACGGTCATCCAAAGAGCAGACCCAGGCATTAGTGTTATACCACTTACCAAATTTGTTCTTATGTACGGGAAAGATTCGCTCACCACTATACTGTCCCCTAGCCTTAAATAACTTAGGGGAGCATCTCTTATATCAATAGATACCCTTAGTAACTTGTCACCACCAACCACAGACCCGGTCTCAGGGTCTAGCCTTCCGATGTCGATCGGTTTGTCCCCTAGATTTACAATCATAATAATATTTTCAACTCCATTTTCATCATCGATATTTACCATTTCTGGATAGAGGATAAATATAAGCGAACCGTCAATACCCTTACCCTGGTCTTCTTTGATTTCTTCCCCCGCTCCCGGGTTAATAAGACTCAGGAATAGAAAAATATTGAAAATCAACAGTATATATAGTTTCTTACCCGTTATTTTCTTCGTCATTCTCATTAAAGTTTGATGCAATTATATACTCGGCAGATTTTTTTATTTTTTTGATCGGCAAAAACTCGAATTACAAATGATATGTTGATGACGGATCTTTAACCTTTTACTGCCATCTAAGACTCGAAAGATTCGATATTTTTCGTTCTTATTATTTGGGAATAGGCTAAGTCCGCTTGCTAACGATATTAAGTACTTTAATATGAGTAGCTAAATAATTCATATGGATGACATCGTTCCAATTCTTGAACAAAACGTAAAAATATATCAATGAATTGGTGAATAAACCTCAAATTGGGGAAGTCTTTTCTTTTCATTGATGGAGGCCCTTATACTTAAAAACGAAATACTCGATTTCAATACCGCGTGGCCTAAAAATGCAATAGCGGCTCCCATATAAGAATAATTAGGAACAAGTAGAAGTAACAATCCAATATAAATTGCAGATGAAATTAGTTCCAAAAATGTTCTGAGGCCAGGTTTTCCAATAGCAAGTAATGCCGGACTGGTCCAGAAAGTCAGCTGTGATATCACGACAGCGACAGTAATGATCCTAAGTGCATTCATCGCTGGAAGAAACTCTTTCCCAAATAAGATTATTGTTATCTTTTCGGTAAAGATAAGGAAGATAATTGCCAAAGGTATCGTAAACTTCAGTAGAGTTCTTAATGAGTATTTTAGTAAATTTAGAAAATCGTTAAAAGCGTTTCGGTTAAGAATTCTTACCAGCTCGGGATAAATGGCCTGATAAAGCGGGTCTGAAAAACGAGTCATTACTTTTACAATAGTTCTCGCGATCTTATAATACGCTACGGCATCTTTTCCAGAAAAATATCCAAGAATAAGAACTCCTAAGAATCTATCGTTGGCCATCCGAAGCGATCCTATAAAGCTAGTGTTGCTTAAAAACCATGCTATCTCTTTCCGTTGATCTCTAATTAAACTTAATTTTGCTTTCCACCATCCTTGGAGTTTGTGTTCATTCATGGTTTTTGAAACTGACCAAATCCTTATCGAAAATCCCAAAATACTTGCTAATACATAAGAAAATATAACACCTTTAATACCCATCCCCAGAAAAAGGACAAACGTAACCAAGGACACTCTGGAGAAAACTTGAAGGGAATTAATAAAAGCTATATTTTTAAATTTATCAAATACTCTCAGTATTGCGTCGGAGGTAGAATTTGCAGTATTAATGAGAAGGCTAAGAGCATATATACTTATCAGCTCGTAAGCCTGAGGAGAATGGATTAAATACTTGTTAGCAATATTTACAGTAAGAATAGCGATCAGAAAAGCTAAAATTCCACTAGATATATCCACAACATATGAAAGCTTAATGAAAGATTGAGCTTTAGCATGTTCTCCGTTTGACCAGAAAGTTCCTATATATTTTGTTGCGGTTTCCCAGACTCCAAAATCAAAGAATGTGTTCAGAAGTTCCACATATGCAATTACTAGTGCTAAGAGTCCATAGTCACTTACGCCAAGCAATCTTGCTATTACAACGGTCTCGATTGCGGCGAATATACCCGCCGCAGAATTCCCTCCAAAGAGCCAAGTTGCATTTTGAAACAGACTTGCCTGTATTTTCTTCGTCCTGTTCATATAAAATGATTTCTTTCCTAGCCCACTAATTTCCAATCAAAAAACACTATGAGTTATTTCGTCCGAATCAATGATAAAAATCGATGATAATTGCTTCCTATTAAATTCATTACACGCTTCCCCATCAAATTAGATGACATCTAATACCTGATAGGTTTGTTAATCTTCTATTCGCGTTCTCTGTAATTGTTGAACTTTTAAGTTTTCTAAGTGATCTATCTGTTTCACGTAACTTACTTAAACTGTTTGTGAATTACCCGACACCATACTGGCAAAGATTTAAAGCAGATGAAAAGTAATTATTGGGGTTGGAGTATTTGTTAGGGCTATCGATGACATATACGTCAATCAATATTAGGTTTATTCTACAAATAAAATCCAAGCGTTCTGATTGCCTTGTACTTTTCCCTTGAGAGAAACATTCTTTCTCACAGGACTTTTTTCAATATTAACAATCGCCTCTTCTGATCCATGAAGGGCGTAGATTTGACCCTCTCTGGTATAAATCACATGTGCGTGCGGTTCTAACTCATTACAGGGTCCACTTGCAACTACGGGCTTTACATTCCCACTTTTGTAATCCGGTATCAAGCAGACGATCGTGCCCGTTATGGTTCTTTCCTCCGACTTTTGAGTTTCTTTAGGCTCTAATGATGACGCATAGAGACGCCACGCCCTTTGATGACCTTCTACTCGTCCGCTAACCTTCTTTTTTTCATGGTTCTTTGCTAAATTCTCTATTTCCTTTTCTGACCCGTGAACAGAGTAGATTTTTCCGTCCTTACCTACAAAAACAAGTAACCCGTTACAAACACTAAATTCTTCTATAGTCTTAATGTTTCCCTCCTTATCCACTTCCACGCAAACAAAGTCGCCTACTATGCCATGAATTTCTTCTTCTGCTCCAAGGCTGGAATTGGCTAATGAGATTACGAAAGAAATGATAAGCATCGTAGCCAAGCAAGGTATAATCCATTTCTTCATTTTGTTCACCCACTCGTTTTAGTTTTAAAATATCTGCTTATTAAGTTAGATACATTTCTCAATTAGAGAGTTTCATAATTTTCATTATGATGTGTGTCATCTATTGTTAGGAGTTTTTTCTACAGGGTAGGAAATATTCTTTACGAAATACCTATATCTTCAATCTCCATATGATAAAAACCGACAAAAGTTACTGCCAAGTCCTCTCTTCGGTCTCATAGTTCGAGAAATTGGCTCTCAATCACAGGCTCATTCAACACAAATGTCTTTGAGGGTTTTGACACGCGTACCCCAAAAGGGCCATACGAGGTTTACCCACCATTTTTATACACCTGAACTTATGTTGTAAAGTCGCTTCCTAAAGATTCAAATAATATTCAATACACTTGGGGCAAAGCCCATTTGATTCAACCCAGTTTGGGTGATCCTTCTTGATTTGCTCGATTAGCCACGTTTCAGCCAAGGAATGCAAATCTTTTGTTTCATTCTGAATAGGTTCTCCGCAGATCGGGCAAACATCCTGATTATGTTGTAACAGACTAGTTTTCTGCTCTTTGCTTCTGGAAAGTGATTTAGATTCCATGCTTAAACTACCCCCTTTTTTATGTAGGAAGAAGCCCACTAAGATTACTCTTAACGAGCCTCTCTGTGATAAAGAGTATTGGTTGAATACTTATCATTCTTTTTTTAAGCGACTTGGCATTCTACCTCGAACCCTTGTGGCATTCGACACAGCCTAAATACCTTTATTAGTTTCTGCTCCCATAATAAGTTCGATTTTTAATAAGTGAGATGCTTAGAATTTTATTGAGATACGAAATTAGAATTATATTCGATCCTTAAACACCTGTTATCATCCACATATTAGGCTAGTAAGATGCCTAAATAGGATAAAAAAAGCGGCTCTAATTGTACCTTCCCTACTCAATATTATTATCTTCACTAAAAGAAATCAATGCCAGATGCAGGTATTTATGGTTCATGTGAGTTCGAAACAATGCGGTAAACAATGTAGTATGGACCAATCTGCCTTTACACCAGTTGAATCCTACTCGTATCTCTCAATAGGCCTTTTGGGGAGGTGTAATTTAAATCAATAACGAGGAAAAATCTCTTTATTGAGCTGAATTAACATATCTTTATAAAATCTGCCAACCCGCTAACTTACCATTTTCAAAATAGAGGTATTTTGTAGAGACAAAACTGCAGGTTGGATACCCTTTTGGGTCATACATTTTATATATCCATTGTTCACCTACTCCTGAAGAGCCGGCTGAGCGAATGATATCGTAGGGTCTCACCAAAATTGCTTTGACTTGCTTTTTAGTTATACCGATAACAAAAAACTATCACTTAATACGGATCCCCGAGCCTGCTGTTCATGCTCAGGACGCTTTACATGGGATTGGTGACTTTGGTCATCTGCTGTTGCATACCCAGAAACAATCATTGTCACTAGCATCATAAATATTAAAGCAGTTTTAACTTTCATGTCCTTACTCCTAAAGTATTTGATGTCAGCTTTACAAGCAAGGTTACATAGATTCAAAAAAAAGAGATCATTCATTAATTTTGTAAAAAATCCAATTTTAAATTTCTGATTAAAAAGGGTAGGAAATTCATGAAACCTTCAATCACCTCAACGGATTTCATGATCCCCATTGAGATATTCTAATTCACCTAAACTCCTGAGATTCCATGAATCGACTTTATCCTTTACACCATCACATTAGTAGGGACCTAGGTTAAAAATAGCGATCCTTCGGTGAGGATAACATGAAGAGAATTTTCTTGTATGATTTATCCCTAATATTAGTTATTGGTTTTGTAGCCTCATTTCCCAATCCGGCCCTTACGGAACAGAAGAACATGCAAGCTAAAAAGGGTAATATCGTTTGTTTGAAAGTGAATCAGAAAGGAAAAATAATTGTAATAGAAGAATACACTGAGTGTAATGGATTACTTGTTTTCATTGGTAACGATGGACAAGTCTACTCAGTTCACGGGCCAATTGAAGAATTACAAAAGATTGCTAAAAACCCCAAGAGAAGAATGGGATATCCAACTACTTTGAAGGTTAGAGGAACCGTTGAGGGCCATAAAAAGGCTTGGCATCTTTATTTATCATCATTGAGCGCGGAAGACTCTCAAAAGTCAGAGGAAAGAACCATAGAGGGCACTATCGTTTGCGTTATCCCTGATTTCAGCAAGGGAAGCGCCAGGCCCGTGGTGGCAAGCGGTTCATGCAATGAGTTAGAACCCCATGCGCATGTTCTTTACAGCAAAGAAGGTGAAATCTATGCTCTACAAGGATCTGAAGAGAAAATTATTAATATTGAAAAAAGTGCTAAGAGAAGAAATGTATTTATTAGAGGGAGAATACTAGGCAATCAGAAAGGCTGGATTCTCTTTGTAGACTAATTTTCTATAAGAATAACTTATATAGAAAATGGGAGGGGTTAAATCCCGAATCAGCTTCGACACTGTGATATATTTTTCATCTTAATCATCGGTCCTTCGATAAAAATTTTAATTAAATAAGATCGAGTAATTTTTTAGGGTCTTGACTAGTTTAGCTGCCTATTTTTGATAATCTTCAATAACAATTTGTAAATATCCTTATCACGATAATTATATCTAAACTCAGTTTCT
>JBAUII010000103.1:0-27672 GCA_049682815.1 Thermodesulfobacteriota bacterium
GCTTTGACAAGAATGTTCCTGAAGGTTCATACCAGTTCGATTATAAACCTGTATGAGAAACCATTTCAAGAGTGGCTGAAATTACAAATTATGGGGAGGAATCGTCTGCTAGTCACTAATGTTTGTAAATACTTTAAGTAAAAGTCTTAACGAAGGAGTATCACTTTTTAGATTCAGCCCAGCTAACTAATCTTTCAAGGCTAAGACCTTGTACCAGAATCGAGAACACCACGACCACATAGGTTACAACCAGGATTAGATCCCTCTCCCTTGAATAGGGCATTGAAAGGGCAAGTGCTATAGACACGCCGCCCCTGAGACCACCCCACGTCATTATTATTGCATCAAGCGGCCTAATTTTTTTAAAGATTTGAAATATTACAACCGGTAGACCTACGCTTAAAGATCGAGTGAATATGATTACAGGAATAGCAATAATTCCTGCAACAACGAATGGGCCCTCAATATCCAATATCAGAATTTCCAATCCAATAAGAACAAAAAGTACGGCGTTTAGTATTTCGTCGACAAGTTCCCAGAAGTTTCCTACCGTTTCATGGGCCTTCGGTGAATGTGTGAATACACTTCGTCGATATGACAAAAACAGTCCTGCAATAACCATCGAAAGCGGGCCAGAAATGTCCAATAATTGTGCCAGCGTATAACCTCCTGAAACCACCGAGAGAGTAATGAGAACTATTACGATGTAGTTATCAATTTTGTTGATAAGGTTATAGCTTACATAACCGAGTATAAGGCCGAGTAGGATCCCTCCGATTGCCTCTTTCAGAAAAAATTCACCAAATTGGAAGCTTTGAATGGACCGTCCGCTCAGTGCCATACCCATTATTGCTAAAAATAGGACTACGGCCACCGCATCGTTGAATAACGACTCCCCGGTAATGACGGTTTTGAGCGCCTTGCTTGCCTTTGTCTTTTTTAATATACCCAAAACTGCGACGGCATCGGTTGGGGAGATTAATGCTCCGAGGAGTAGCGCATATGCGTATGATAATTTATAGCCCACTAAGGCAAGGATCCACCAGATGGCGAGTCCAGTTAAAAGTGTTGATAATACCATGCCAATGGTGACAAGGTAGGAAATACTCCATTTATGTTTGAGAAGATCGGTTAGATCAACGTTTAATGCACCGGCAAATAATAAATAACTAAGCATCCCCTTCATCAGGAGTGCGTCAAAGTCTACCCTTTCTACCAGGTCTTTGGCCCAATCAATGCTTCCGAAACCGAACGAGCCGAGTAGGATTATGAAAATTGAGGATGCCAAGGAGGCAACCATAACTCCGATCGTAGTGGGGATCCTTATGTATCTTTCATTTATGAAGCTGAAGACTGCCGTAAGTGTTATCAGTATCGCAAAGACTGTGAAAGGACTCATACAGACTTACTTAGGTGTTAAAAGTTTCTGTTTGACTTGGGGGTAGTATACAAAGTTGTGTGCACGATTTCCAGCATAATCGGGGAATCATGGATTTGGCCTGTTTATTAAGATAATACATGTCTGAAGAGCCAGGCTATTCTTGTTTTGCTGAGCCCTGAAGGAAATTGAGCACGTGCAGGCTTCACGAGGCAATCTCACATCGTGTCACTCCCAAAGGCAATTATTGGGAATCCATAAAGGTACCTCTGGATCCCCGATAAAAGTCCTCGGGGATGACATAACCATTGAAAACTTAATTTAACCACAACCCGGTCATCCTGAATGCTGAATCGAGTTCAGCACAAGCTTATTTCAGGACCTAATGGAAACAAGAGATGCTGAAACAAGTCCAGCGTGACTGACTATGGCATTCGTCGCCTTAATACTGAAACAAGTTCAGCACAGGCTGCAATTTTTGGAAGGCCGCTAGAACTCGTGAATTCCCTTTAGCTTGTTATTGCGTTTCCACTGTCGCATTGAGCGAAGGGACTGTTTTTTTAGTCTAAAAAGTTGAATCCTTTTTTTGGAAATCTAGGTGTTAAGCAAGATCAATCGACTGAGAATATCCTATGGATGATTCTGTGTTCTACTTTTAAGGAAAGCAACAAGATCGGCTAGCTCTTCACTCGTAAGAGTCCCGCCGAATCCAGGCATGTTGAGGCCTCCGTTCATTATTCTCCAGGTAAGCTCATTGGCTGAAAGCTTATCCCCGATGTATGTTAGGTCCGGTCCTCTCTCTCCACCATGTCCTGAGATTTTATGACAATACAGGCAACCCTTTTCGTTGAAGTATTCTCCACCTCTGTAGATTTGTCCGCTGGACACGCCGATTATCTCGGCTGTCAAAGGCTCTGCCTGAAAATTTGGAGACCAGGGAGAAGTAATCCCAATTGCCCATAGCCCTGAGAGTGAGCCTACAAAGAGCACCACGATGGCTATCGCCCACGGACGGCGGAGCGGACTTCTCTCCCCGTGATTCGATATAAAAGGTAACAAGAATAGTAGAAGTCCTATGATGAGCGGCCCCCCAATCATCAAGTATGATTCGATTTGAGGCGGTGAGAGGGCAAGAAACGCGAAGTAGAAAACAAAGTACCAATCCGGCACTGGTAGTGCATCTATATTGGATGGATTTGGAGGAGCATCCAGGGCGGGTGGCCCAATTATGATAGCGATGAGGAGAATAATGGTAATGACACAGAAACTGAATACCATATCCCTCCAGGCGGCATCCGGCCAAAATGGTACACCATCTTTCTTAATCTTTTCTTCGTATTCCCGTCTATAGGTTTTTGGGTCTACGGGATCTCCTGCTCTTGGCATTTCGGAAATTCCATTCTTAAAAACCAAATAGAGGTGGAACCCGATGAAAATAAAAAGTAATCCGGGGATAAGAAATACATGATAAGCGAACATCCGGCTCAGGGTAGCGCCTCCAATTGTCCCCCCCCCGATCAGAAAGTCTGCAACCCATCTGCCGATAAACGGAATTCTCCCAGCCTGTTCTGCCGCGACTATTGTAGACCAAACCGCAGTTTGATCCCACCTGACCACTTGGCCGGTAAAGCCCATGACAACTGTCAGAGCCAGAAGCACCACTCCGGTAATCCAGTGCATTTCGCGCGGAAACTTATAGGCTGCCGTCAGATATACCCTGATCATATGAATCCCAACCAGAAGGATCATCGCAGAGGCTCCCCAATTGTGCATACCCCGGACGACCCTGCCGAAGATTGTTTGGTCGGTGATGTACTGAAGGCTCTGATATGCCTCGCCGGCAGCTGGAACATACATGAATGCCAGGGTTACACCGGTTATCACCTGTATGATAAACGCGAACAGGGTGGCGCTTCCGAAGACATAAAACCAGGATGCAGAGCTAGAAGGAACGATGTGACCGGGCATAAGTGCATTAAACACCGTTGAGACTCCGGTGCGGTCATCAAACCATGTCCAAGCCCTTTTGAGAGATAACATTAAATCTTTGATCCTCCGAACAGCTTCTAATGTGCTAGAGCAAATCCAACGTATTATTGAATTCAAAATGTTCCTTCCCCCTCGATGGGGGAAGGTTAGGATAGGGGTGAAACATGGATTCTATCCCCCTCCCCTTAATCCCCTCCCTCCAGGGGAGGGGGGACCTATTAAAGAATTCAAACAGGAAAAAACTTTCAACTTCGTCATTTCGCAACTAGACTGCAACATTGATCTTCTCCGGTTAAACCGTTGTAATCGGAATTGGACTTGTGAGGATTTCAACCTGCCCCTTATTTGTCCTAACGGGATATGAGTATAAGCCCCTTGGTGGTGGGCCGGCGGCGACTGACCCGTCCTCATAATATACTCCGCCGTGACAAGGGCACATAAATAATTTTGCCCCCGGCACCCATCTGACCGGGCAACCCAGGTGAGCACAATTCACTGAGAATACCGTGAAGTTCTCCTCATCATCGCGTCTCAACCAGGCAGCGGTCTCTGCAGTTACACCTGCCCAGGGTAGTGGAGAATCATCCTCAAACATTACTTTCACAAATTGTCCAACCTTAAAACTGTCAATATTCCCAACGGGTCTCCATACCGGATCCGGTTTTTTGAATACAGGAGCAATAAAAGAGCCAATAACCGGGATTGCAACCATCGCCCCGGCTATGCCTGCAAGAGTTACACTCAGTTTCGTGAAAAAGTGCCTGCGATTACATTCATTCGTTTTCATGTTTTCGCTCATCTCTTAGGTCTCCTATCCATCCGGCAAGGGCTACTATGAACAAAATAAGACCCAGACCGGAAACTATTATAATGGTGCTAAATACCTGATTGAATCCGACCGCTAGACCCCATAGCATAAATGTGATAGAAAGAGCCAACAAAAATGGCCAATACCCTGCCTTTGGTAATTTCTCGGGTTTTGGTTTATGCCACCCAACATGTATGTCAGAGTTGTATTGTTTGCCCTCGACCGCAGACTGAAATTCAATCGGTGTTTGCTCATTGTTACTCATCTATTGCGACCATCCTTTGCATGTAACTCTTAAGGCTCTAGATTATCAATTATTTTCTCTTCCATATGTTGATCGAATCGGAGTGTCGATTTCCAATGTTTGGTCAATCAAATCTTCGTCTTCGGGACTCCTATACCATCTTACAATTGTTAGCATGCTTGCAAAAAGGTATATCAAACAGCCGGGTACCCACATGGTAAGTCCTCCAATCTGCTGATCTACTCCGGGTGTAATGCATAAGTCATTTCTGAGAAGTGATAAGATTCCGTATGTATCAACTGGGTTCAGATATGCGGCGTAAAGACCGACTGAAGCGAATGTTATTAAAATTCCAAGGATTGAGCACCCGAGACAGGCCGATGCCAGATATAAGGTTGATGTAAGTGGAGATAATCTCATACGATTTATTGGGGCAAAAACTGGCCACCAGAAGATTGCTCCAAAAATAATGAAGCTAATCTGCTGTACTACATATAGATTTTCATTTCTCAACACTTCGTCATGTAGTGAGGGGAGATGCCAAATCCACATTGCACCAACTCCAAAAAACCAGGCAATTAGTGGATTTCCTAGGGTCCTAATAAGCGGCATTAAGGTTGACCGAACTGAAACCTTTTCTATTAAGGTGGGTGGGATACCAAGAAGTAGTAGTAAAGGAACGATCAGTAACAATGTTATATGCTGTGTCATATTTGCACTAAATAGATATGTCCTTCCCAGCATGCTTAAGGGTGAGGTAAGTGTAAGGAAGAATATGACTATACCAGTGAGGAATAGGATCGAATGTTTATTTAAATTAAAATGAGTGACGTAAACATATGCGGTGATAAGACATACGCTCAACGCCAAAACCCATGGGTCAAGATGCCATGTCGATGTTAATATTTGAAGCATTGTCATGATGAGATCCCTTTGTGCATTTATGATTTATTTCGAATCATCGGTTACGTTTTCATAAAAATGCCCACAGATATATGACTGAGAAAACCACGATCCATACCCCGTCTACGAAGTGCCAATATATTGATACGACTTCAACACCATCTGATCTAGGCCCTTTGAAGTCACCTGCAAGGGCCAGGCCTAGAAGAATTGATAGCATGATGAGTCCCACACATACATGAAAACCATGAAAACCCGTCAGTGTGAAGAACGTTGTAGCAAATACATTACGCGGTAGCCAAATGTCCTTTTTGATAAGACCAAACCACTCTAAACCCTGACCAAAGATGAAAGTCGCTCCGAGAAGAATTGTAATGAGGATCCAAAACTTTAGCATAAAGTGGTTTTTCTTCTTTAGACTTTGCCCGGCAAGCCATATCGTAAAGCTGCTTGCTAAGAGAAAAAGGCTGAATATCCCGGTGACAATGGGATTCAGGCTGCTTCTTGCCGATGGACCGTCAAAAGGACCATGAACATGGAAATTGACATAAGCAAGTATCAGCATTATGAAGAATATTGATTCAGAAGCGACAAAGAACCCTATGAGCATCCTATTGTTTGCCATTCAATCATGAACCTCTTCTGTTCTCGAGTTGTTTCTCGTCTGGCACATCGGGATGAGCCAGATCCCAGAGTGGACGCCTTCCCCGCACCGGCGGAACAAGATCAAAATCATATACAGGCGGTGGTGATGTAGTTGCCCATTCAAGAGTCCATGCGTTCCATGGGTTATCTCCTGCAGCTTTACCGTGGCGAAGACTGACGATTACATTCCACACAAAAATAATGACAGAGATCGCGAGTACTATCGCACCAATCGTGGATATCAAATTCATGATTCCCCAATAAGGTAAGTCTGGATATGTATAAACACGTCTTGGCATTCCAACCAATCCAAGGAGGTGCTGTACCAGGAATGTAAGGTTGAATCCAATTAACGTTAGCCAGAAGTGCCACTTTCCTAAACATTCCGATAACATACGTCCTGTAAATTTTGGAAACCAATAATACACGCCTGCAAAAATTGCGAATAGAGAACCACCGAAAAGCACATAATGAAAATGTGCAACTATAAAATAACTGTCGGTCGCTTGCCAATCGATCGGCGCTGAGGCGATAGCTACGCCACTGAGACCGCCTACAACGAATTCTATAAGAAAGGTCACAGCGAAGAGCATGGGTGTTGCAAAACGGATTTTTCCTCCCCACATGGTAGCAACCCAGTTTAAAACTTTTACGCCAGTTGGAATTGCTATAAGCATACTTGCCAGGGAAAAGTATGCGTTGACTACATTTCCAAGGCCTACTGCAAACATGTGATGCGCCCAGACCGCCAAACTCAGTAACCCTATTGCAACCGTTGACCCGGCTACAAACTCATATCCATAGATCGGTTTTCGTGAAAAGACCGGGATTACTTCTGAAATGATTCCAAACGCGGGGAGTATCAGGATATAAACCTCGGGGTGACCAAATCCCCAAAAGAAGTGTTGGTATAGTATGGCCGATCCTCCCGAGGCCGGGGTGAAAAAGGTTGCTCCAAGCAGTCGATCCAGTAGAAGCATCGCAAAAGCTGCGGAAATAATAGGAATAACGAATATCAGAAGAAAGGATGTTACGAGGATCATCCAAACAAATAGGGGTAGCCTTCGCATTGTCATGCCAGGGGTTCGGAGTGTTAGAATAGTTACAATATTATTCAACCCGGATGCTATAGAACCAATGCCGGTAGCAAGCAGTCCCAAGGCCCAATAAGTAGGTCCCTTATTCAGCGAAAAAGGTTTTTCGCTTAAAGGAGCATATGCAAACCAGCCGACCTCGGGTGCACCGCTTTGGGTAAAAAAGCTATAATATAAAAGTAAACCACCAAAAACAAAAAGCCAGAAACTGAGGGCATTAAGTCTTGGAAAAGCCATGTCACGCGCCCCGATCATTAGAGGAACAAGATAAACTCCCGCGCCAATCAAAAAAGGCATGACCACGAAAAATATCATCGTGGTGCCATGCATCGTAAAGAGTTGATTAAACGCTTCCGGGGACAGAAACGCGTTATGTGGCTGCATCAACTGAATACGCATTAGAAGAGCCTCTAATCCTCCGATTAAGAAGAAGACCAATGTGGCTATGACATACATAATGCCAATCTGCTTATGATCGATAGATCCGATCCAAGTGACAAGACCTTCACTTTCGCCAATAGAGGGTAATGGTTCAATGTTCTCAGGAACGAGAGGAACTCTGCTCATTTTAGGGCCTCCAAATACGCGGCGATTTGATTGACTTCATCGTCCGATAACTTCATATTCGGCATAAGAGAACCGGGCTTATACGCCTGAGGATTTGAAAGCCACTTTTTTAAGTTCTCAGAGGTATTCATCAGTACACCGGCTCCAATCGTTTCCCTTGTGTTAAGGTGTGTCAAGTCCGGACCTACTCGTGCCGCCGCTGCCGTGCCACGAACGGTGTGACAGTTCATGCATGCTTCTGTCAGAAAGATCTTTCCGCCCTTTGCTGCCTCACCCGATGTTGGGGTTTTAGGAATCCTGAGCTGTTCTTTTTCCCATGCATCAAATTCTTCTCGTGTCTGCGCGATTACGCTTATACGCATATTGGCGTGTTGAGCTCCACAAAACTCGGCACATGCTCCAAGGAATGTGCCTGGCTTACCAGCTACCAGCCAGATATGATTGGGATGACCGGGAATTAAATCGATTTTTCGGAATAGTTCTGGTACCCAGAAATCGTGTATTACGTCGACTGACTCAAGCCTTGCAAGCCACTTCTCACCGACTGGGAGATGAACCTCGTTGGCGGTTAGAACGCCGGAATTTGGATAATAAAGTTCCCACCACCATTGATGACCAATGATTATAATGTCAGGCTTACGGTCACCCTTGGGAGGATCGACGGCTAACATGGTTTTTACTGTAAGGAAGAATAAAACAGCAACGATTATGGCGGGCACAACTGTCCAGATGATCTCAACTCTTATGCTTCCAAAATCCTGCCTTGGTTCGCCATCATCCCCTGGTCTTTTTCTATAACGGATAATTATGTAAACAACAGCCACCATGATGATGGCTAGAATGGCAATAGCAATGGCGAGCATGTAGAACGTGAGACCAGCCATAGCCGCCATTTCTGGGGAGCTTGCATTAAATATACCACCGAGTTTTTCCATGTTCCTCCCTTAAAAGGCTGGTTTTTGTAGTGGCTTAAAGTAGATAAGTTAAGTACTAACCCATTATATAAAGTTATTGATATGATTGTCAAGAGAGAGTAAAAGAGAAAATATTAACAAAATCGGAATAACTTCAGATACCTTTTCTCGAGTTGATTAAAATGCTTATTATGGTGATTAGATTTGATTTACTCAAAATCGAATAAATTTATTATCTTAATGCCTTAGAGAAGTATTTTACAAATTCTTTAGGCTTCATATGAGCGGTTTGTGCGAGCTTTCTTAACTTCGCCTTGTTGTGAAAATCTTCTCGTGTAAGCTTGATCATGTATTTTTCCGCAACTTCATAAGATTCGGTGTTTATATCGACGTAGCGGACTTTTGTTCTTCCTGTCTCAGGGTCTAGCAACTCTTTGAAATTTAAGGGTACCATTTTACCGGTCTGGATCGTTATCATTGCGCCTGTTCCGCCCTGCAGTAAGAATTTTATAGCTCCATAACCAAGGTCACGCGTGTATTTGGCATCAAACGGAATGGGTGGGGCAGACCTTAACTCGTATCCAATGTTCTTGTTGACGATTGTGATATTGATCCCCTTTTCCGACAGCCTTCTCTTTGTTTCATTCTTGAGCACCTTTCCGAGGTCAATTTCGGATAATCTTATATTTCCGTGGGCATCTCTTTCCACATCCTTTAAGTCCTCGAAATCTGTCTCCTCCAGTTTTTCGGCAAGGCCTTCCGCAACTATAGCGACACCATCCTGTCTGCCCATATTGGTCCGCTTTATTATAGCTCCTTCGAGTAAGGTTATGAGAGTATTGAGCGTTATTTTGCGATCAGTGAATTGTTCGGGAATTATAGTTATAGTCGCGCCTGCGGCTTTTCCTATTCCAAGGGCTAGATGACCCGTTTTCCTTCCCATCGTGATTACAAAGTACCATCTGCTGGTTGTTTTAGCATCTTCCATTAAATATTGGACAATCCTTGTACCAAGGTGTCGAGCTGTTTCGAACCCAAATGTTGATATATAACCTGGAAGAGGCAAATCATTGTCAATCGTCTTAGGTACATGAGCAACTTTAATCCGGCCATTTGCCTCTGCTAGCACACGGCTTGCTGAGAACATAGTATCATCCCCACCGATTGTTAGAAGATAATTAACCTTTAGCTCTCGAAGTATTTTTATCACATTTTTCATTTTTTCGCGGCTCTTGGTGGGGTTCTCTCGCGAAATTCCTATGATAGAACCGCCTGTGAGATGAATACGAGAGGTCTCTTCGATTGATAGTCTTTTGATGTGTCCTTTATCGCCTTCTGCGATCCATTTAAAGCCGTCCAGGATGCCAATTACTTCCACGCCTTGATTTATAGCTTCAATAGTAGCAGCACTTATAACTCCGTTGATTCCGGGAGCCGGACCACCTCCGGCTAGGATGGCAAGAACCTTTTTGGAATCTCTTGTTTTGTTTTTGTATACCAATTTCGATTACTACCTTGAAAATTTAATTTTTTAGTACCCTTTGACATGATTCAGGTTAAACCTGATCGGAGTTTCCGGACCTACATGCGTATTCTTTAGCGAATCTTTTGATGTCTCAACGTCTAACTCTTATCATATATATTATACTAACACATGTGTAAGTATCATATCTAATTGTAATACTTGCTGAAGCGACTTGTGCTGAGACTTCCCTTCTTATGAAAAAACCTGGCTAGGATTAGTCCCGAAACAAAGCCTCCTATATGGGCCCAAAATGCAACACCTCCGACTCCGGGCTTTGCTGGAAGGGTTGCCACCCCACTGAGAAATTGAAAAATAAACCAGACAATTATAAAGACTGCTGCGGGTATGTGGATGAGTTGAATAAAGAAAAATATTGGTAACAAGGTTAGGATTCTTGATTTGGGAAAGAAGATTAAGTAAGCTCCCAGAACCCCGGAGATGGCTCCGCTAGCTCCGATCATGGGGATCGTGGAGTGGATATTAGTCAACATCTGAAAAAGAGCGGCAAAAAACCCACATGATATGTAAAAAATCAGGTATTTAAAGTGCCCCATTTTATCCTCTACGTTGTCTCCGAAGATGTAAAGGAACAACATATTCCCGACTAGGTGTAGAAAACCCCCATGAATAAATAGTGAGGTAAGAAACGGTGAAAAACGTTCAACAATTCCCATGTCTGTGGATGAAAATAGCAATCCCGGAATTAGCCCATGTTGAATTATGAAGCGGTTAGAACCTTGGCCTAAAGAGATTTCATACAAGAACACTATGACATTTGAAATTATTAAGATAGTATTGACAACAGGAAAACTGCTGGATCGAGTTGTATCACGCAGTGGGATCATTCGTTAACCCATAAAGTATACCAGAGTCTTTATATTCGGGCTTGGTGCTTCAAAGTTTCATCATTTACATTTGGTACTTGCTATTTAACTATTTAAGGCTTAAAATGGTATTCAATTCGGTAATTGAAATTTGAGAATTTTATGTTGATCAAGCTAAGAACCGATCTTATCAATAAGCTGAGCAAAATTAAGCTCTTGTTAATCAACGCCGATGGGTTTATTAAAAATGACTTGATCTCACTTTACCTGAACAATCCTGGCATGAGGAACGGTCACCATATTTATACTTTAAAAAAAGTCGGAATTGAGAGTGTCGCATTCTCAAATAAGACATCAAATGAGATTTCGTCGATAATCAATCGTCTTGGGATTGATATATTCTATCACGGTATATCAAGAAACTTAAATTTTTACTCTAAGTTAAAAAGCGGACATTCGCTTTTAGATGAAGACATAGCATTTTTCTGTTGGGATCATTCCGACCTAGATATAGTGAAAAATGTTAGCTTCTCTGTAGCACCGGCAGACGCCCCTCTTGAGGTAAAGGCGAATTCATATTATGTAACATATGGAGTGGGAGAGGAGGCTGTGAGGGAAATTTCAGAGCTGATTGTTAGGGCAAAAAACCATTCGATCTGATCACAAGCGAGGATCTCTCCTTACCGGCTTCAATATAAAATGGCTGCTATAGCTTAATCTCTTGAGATCAGGATTAAACAGATACCCTCTGGAAATGATAGAGAGGACGCTCTCGAAATCAAAGGAAAGGTATACCTTCGTAGGTAACCGACTCTGCATTGACTTTGTGAATACCAACTACAACCCAGATGATCCTGCTGGCATGCTCCACTCCTGGGATGATCTCGTTGATTTCCTCGAAGCTGCTCGTGCCTTGAATCGTTCTGAGACACGTCGGCTGCGCGATATCTGCATGAAAAACCCCCAGCTATGTGCTAAGACGTTTGCACAAGGCATAGTCCTCCGCGAGTCATTACGGGTGATATTGTCGGCGATACAGGAGAAGCATCGATTTAAACCCGAGTGGATCGATGCTATTAACACAGTATTAAAAGCTAATGACGGATTTGAGCAGTTGTCTCCTCGTAATGGGGATTGGTGCTTGATTTTTATCCCGCGACATGCTGGCCCCATGCAGGCGCTTATGCCTATCGCTCAATCCGCTGCCGATTTGATTAAGGAGGGTAAGGGAGCACCGGTCAGAAAATGTGCCAACCCAGACTGCATACTCTACTTCTATGATGTCTCCCGGACACGACGACGTCGCTGGTGTTCTATGGCAGTCTGCGGCAACCGCATGAAAGTTGCGGCCCACGCTCGCCGCAGAAAGCCATAGACTTCGAAAGAGTAATTAAAGGCGTCCCTCAAATGGCGGAAGCCTTCCCGCAAATTTACCTAGGCTGCCGAGCTAAGCGCCACCCGTGGGAAATCTATTTCGGTCTGGGCTACCTGGTTGAAGTAATTTGTAAACACGTTAAGCGCGACATTGGCGATGATTTCTGAGATTTCTCCTTCCGAATAGCCAGCTTCCCTGACACGCTTGACATCGTCATCAGGCACGTCGCCGCTGTGTGCTACAATTGTCTTGGCGAATCTCAGCGCCGCATCAACCTTTTTATCGGTTGAGACTGATTGTCTACTCGATAGGATTTCATCCCTGCCTAAACCGACCATTTCTCCAATTGCGGTATGGGCTGATAAACAATATTCACATCCGTTCGTTTCGGCGACCGCCAGGGCGATCTGTTCCCGAAGCTTCGCGCTCAGCGAACCTCCGGCCAGGGTATTGTTGAAATTCAGATACGCCTCCAAAACGACCGGCGAATTCGCCATAGTCCGCATCATGTTGGGTGTCAGGCCTAGCTTTGCCTGCACTTTATATAAAAATCCTTAGCCTTACCTGTTGCTTTACCTGGATCAACCGCCGTTAACCTAGACATATATATGTCCTCCTGTTTATGAATTATGCTAACCAGTATAAGTAATAACACAGGTTAGCATTTATATGGTTAGACGATAAAATTTCAATTAGGTTTCAACAATTTTGAAAAGGATGTTCAGATTTTCTGCCCAGGATAAAATCTTACATTGCTGGCCGTTGGCTAAAATCCTTGAAGCCAGGTTTTGTGATTAAATCAGTTAAATGATGATCGTTAGCTCTCGAGTAGCTGCCATGATAAAATAAATGTTTGTGGATACAGAGAGTCTTACAAGATCCATTAAAGAAAAAGCACTCGAGATCGGATTTGATTTAGTGGGCATCTCTCCGGTTGACTCATTCCCGGAAAATCAGTTCTATAAGGAGTGGTTGGCGAGGGGTTTCGCAGGGGAGATGAAATATATGGAACGGGATCCCGAAAAGAGAGCAAACGTAAAGAATATACTTCCCGACGCAAAATCCGTAATTTCATGCGGAATGAATTACAACACCGATTACCCCTATTCGATTGATGAGACGGATAAAAATAAGGGATGGATTTCACGTTATGCATGGGGTGACGATTACCATGATGTTATGAAGGAGGGGTTACTCTTGCTTGAGGAGTATGTCAGGGAAATTGTTCCAAAGGATATAAAAACACGCGCGTATGTGGATACGGGGCCTGTGCTGGAAAGGGTTTATGGAAAGTATTCCGGTGTCGGCTGGTATGGGAAGAATACATGTTTAATAAACCAGGATATAGGCTCCTGGATTTTTCTGGGCGAGTTAATGACGGACCTAGAATTGGATTATGATAGTCCTTTACCCGATAGGTGCGGCACATGCACCATGTGTTTAGACGCCTGTCCTACCGGTGCGCTAAGAGGACCATATATATTGGATTCTAATCTATGCATTTCGTATCTCACCATCGAATTCAGGGGAGAGATTCCATCTGGGCTCAGGGAGAAGATGGATAATAACATCTACGGATGTGACATTTGTCAGGATGTATGCCCGTGGAACAGGAAGGCTAAGGTGTCTGAAAATGAATCATTTCAACCAAGGGATCCTTTATATAACCCTGATCTCATGTATCTCTCGCAATTATCCATCGAGGAATTTAGAAAGGTTTTTAAGAATAGTCCGATTAAGAGGGCAAAAAGAAAGGGATTCATAAGAAACGTTATGGTCGCGATGGGACATTCCGGGAATACGGCTTTCATACCTTATCTCAAAGAGGCGTTGCAGGATGATGAAGCGCTGGTAAGGACACATGCGGCTTGGGCCTTGTGGAAGCTTGAGGGTAATGAATCATTCGATACTTTATCGAAGCATTTAAATGTTGAAACTGATAGATCGGTTCGAGAAGAAATCCAATCGATTCTGGAGAAGATTGAACTAGAAGTAAAAATTACAAATCCCAAATCCCAAATTCCAAATAAATCCAAAATATGAAATTCCAGTTACTAAAGAATTTGGAGCTTGTTATTTCGGATTTTGAATTTGCTTGAGTTTTGGTGCTTGGGATTTGATAATTTAAATTGATATATTGGAGGCTTTCTGTTATGCCCGACGAGCTTAAAGAGGTACTCAGTGCGAATGCGAGATTCTACAAAGCCCTTGAAAGGGGTGATGTAGATTTGATGGCAGAGGTCTGGTTTAAAGATGATATTGCAAAATGTGTTCATCCAGGCTGGCCCATGCTGATTGGATGGGATTCAATAAAAGAGAGTTGGAGTACTATATTTGGCGGTGGCGGACCAGCGAAAATCGAATTATCAGACGTACACACGGAAGTTATTGAGGATGTAGCTTGGATTACATGTATAGAGCATATTACACAGAGAGTCGAGGAAAATTTTCAGACAGGTTTAGCTCAAACTACGAATATTTTCGAGCGTCATGACTCGAAATGGCTTCTTGTTCTTCACCACGCCTCACCCGTGCCTTTTCCAATGAAGGATATTGGAAAAGAGAAACTACAATGAATATGCTTTCAAGGTAATGAAAGTTTTATGTTTGTACATTTAATGGACGCAAGCCCATGTAGAAGATAGGGACGAATAATAAAACAAGACTTATGACGGTAGAACTATGATGTGGTTTATTGATTCCAAATGAACATCCATTGCTGCTACTTTCTTTTCGCCCACCAATAAAGTTGATGCTGACTATGATTGATTGCATTTCTTGAATTTTGCCGCCCGCGCCTAAGATCGTACCAATTGCCTGGTTCAGTATTTTGCTACCTCTTGAAGTTATGGTTATCCTAAGGCTTTAAGGTTTTCATGTCACCGCCGTTGGTTGTTCCGACGTCGTAGCTAAAAGTGTCACTGCCAATCAAGAGCGTAGACTCCACGCAGGGTTGAGAGGCGAAAGTGGATCCCTTTTTGAGTCATTTTTTTATTACGGATTACAGTAACTCTCCGTATAATCCTGAAAAAGCCTCATTACCGTTTTTGTGCGCTCCCCAGAGGAGCCGCTGCCGATTTTGTGATCGTCGATCTGAATAATCGGGATCACACCCTTGCTTGTTGAGGTGCTGAACGCTTCATCAGCGTAACTCAATTCCTTTAGACTCACCTCGCGCTCCTCGACCGAGAAATGCTCCCGTGAAAGGCGCAAGATTTGTTTTCTTGTAATACCTTGGAGGATGTCATCCTTGGGCGTGATCAGTGTATCTCCTAAAAAGATGAAAAAGTTATCCCGAGGACACTCGGTTACCCTATTCTGATGATAATACAGCATGTTAAACGCCCCCTTCTCCCGTTTGAGAGACTCTAATCGAATGGAGTTTAAGTAGTTAGTTGTCTTCACATGAGGTAGTTCTCTCTGATATTCAAGGGTGACAAGTTTTCCACCATTTTTATATAGTTCGCTGGGGTGATAGGGTAGCTCTTCGGTGATTATGATAAGGTTCGGTCGGTCAAAACTGATTGGTTCCTGGGCTCTCCCGCCGGTTAAGATAAGTCTGATTGCGGGGTTTTTCAGATCGCTTTCTCCAATCAGGCGCGTTGTTATCTCGACGAGCTTTTCATCCGAATAAGGCAGTTCCAGATATAGTGCCGAGGCAGAATTTCGCAGTCTCTCAAGGTAATCAGGAAAGTGGAAAAGCTTGCCATTATATGTCCTCACATAATCAAAAACCGCATATCCTCGTTGGAGACCGAGGTCTTCAACACTTATGCGGGCATGGCTTTTGCGAACTATTTTCCCATTAATAAAGCAGAGACTATTCATAAGTCATTTCTTAAAATCATTCGATTGCCGACATACAGATAGTAGTCGACATCCCAAAGTCCGTAAAATTATACGGCTTTCAGTGCGTATAATCAAAGAGAAAAAGGGGATGGTTCCTTTTCTGAATATTAATGATATATTCTTTTGTTCTTGCGATAATTGATAGATGGATCTAAAACGCGTCTTTAACATTGCATTTGTGATCTTCCTCATACTGGGCTGGGGATTGTTTTTCTTCCAATTTCTTAAAAGCGAGGATTCCGACGAGTTCAGAGACAACGATTCTTATCATGGGATTCGCATTTATAAAGAGGCGCCGGGATTTGAGTTAACTGATCAAAATAATAACAGGGTATCACTCTCTGATTTTAAAGGGAGGTTGGTACTCATATCCTGGGGATTTACCAATTGCCCTGATATCTGTCCGCTCATACTTTCAAAGCTTAGTAATGTTAAGAAGGAGCTCGGGAATCATGGTGATAACGTTCAAGTGTTGTTTATAACCATTGATCCCGAAAGGGATGAACCAAGTAGACTGAAATCCTATATTCCATCTTTTAATAATAGTTTCATCGGGTTAACTGGAACGCCGGAAGAAATTAGACGAGTTGTTAAAGCCTATAATGCTTTTTTTATAAAGCACCCTGAAGTGTACGGTAGGGGAGAGTTTGATACCTGGGACAGTTACCAGATGTCACATACAACTAATATATATTTGATAGATAAATATGGCAGATTGCTATTCTACTACCCTTATGCTAAGCTGAATCCCCACGATATTTCGGAGGATATAAAAAAAATTCTCAAGGGTTAATCTAAGCAACTGGAGGGATTTACAATCGACTGACTTGAGGAGGAATGGAACTTTGCGCAGGAAGTTTAAGGAAAATCAAAAACGAATCACAGACGCCTTCGGCTTTCTAATAGTAATCTCAGTTCTAATTCTCAGTCTAACCTGTGATGATGATGGTGGCGGTGGCGGAGTCAAAGAGACCTTTCGAAATCCTCCCCAAATCTTTAGTTCAAACGGTGTTTTGAATGCTACTTTGACCATAGATTTTGCCGAAGGAGAAATAGATGGTCAGAAATTTTCCAGCAGGATGTTTAATGATACATATACTCCGCCCGTGTTGAGGGTTAATCGTGGGGATATCATGAACATAAAACTTATTAACATAATAGATCAAATGTATCAGAATCATACACACGGCATGAATGTGACTCCCCTGAGCCCAGGAGACGATATATTTATAATGGTAATGCCAACTAAATCGTTTGACTATACGATCCCTATTCCGGATTCCCATCCACAAGGGATGTTTTATTATCATGCACACACATTTGGCCTGGGCGAGTTCCAGGTGATGAACGGGCTGTCGGGAGGCTTAATCGTCGAAGGACTATTGGATCCATTTCCGCCGCTTCAGGGCATTAAAGAGAAAATAATCTATTTGAAGGATGTTCAAATAGATCCGGATGGGCAAGTCCCTATGGATATAGATAGCGATGCCCCCACCAACAGATTGGTAAATGGAATGATTAATCCGACTATTGTATGTAGGCCGGGAGAAACGCAGTTATGGCGCGTTGCAAATATAGGAGCGGATATCTATTACGATCTGGAGCTTGAAGGTCATACGATGCTTGAAATCGCGAGGGATGGAAACAGACATACTAAGATAGTTCCGAGAGACCACACCTTTCTTCCTATAAGTTCCCGTACGGAATTTCTTGTCCAGTGCGGACAGGAAGGGGTTTATGAATTTAAAACATTGGAAATAGATATGGGACCTCAAGGGGACATGTATCCGGAGGAAACCCTTTTGACCTTGGTTGTAAGGGGCCGACCGATAGACCTGCTTGCGCTTCCAATCAATTTCCCTCCGGTTGAAAACCTGTGTGATCAGGTTCCGGTATTGCAAAGGACTGCTGTTTTTTCAGAGACTCCGGATGGCAATACCTTTTTCATAAATGGACAGGAATTCGATCCTAAGCGGGTGGATTTTGAAATAACAGTCGGAACGATTGAAGAATGGAGAGTGCTTAATGATTCACAGGAGAATCATGTATTCCATATCCATCAAACTGATTTTCAGGTGTGTGAAATAAACGGTGAGCCCCAGGAATTCATCGGCCATCAGGATACAGTCAATCTCCCCTATAAAGACGATCCGGAAGATCCACCGACCGAAGTGATCATTGCAATTGATTTTAGAGACCCTATCATATGCGGTAATTTTGTTTACCATTGCCACATAATGAATCATGAGGATAATGGTATGATGTCAAGAATTAGAGCGAATGGTCCCTTATGTCCACCATTTCCACCACCGACCGATTGAACATTTGGAGTCCTTCGTTCTCTAGTTTGCGGGTGACAGTATCCTCAAAGCTTTTGGAAATACATTTATTACATGTGTCCCGGGATTAAGCAAAAATGGCTCTCCATCGAGGTGGGCTTGAATTTCGCGATCCAATGTTATTTCGGCTTTGGATACCTGCTTAAAATGTACTCCTGGCATATCAGTATGTTTTCCTATAAGTACCCGAGGCAAACTGACGATCCTCTTAATCAACGACATATCTTCAAATACGTATATATCTAGGAGTCCGTCATCTGCCCTGGCTTGGGGTACTAACTTGAAATTACCTCCATGGTATTGGCCATTTGAAGCACCGGTAAGCAGAGCGGGCCCACGGAAGCTCCACTCCGGAGTATTAATCTCGACATGGAAACCTCTGAACCTAATCGCCTCGATGATAGCTCCCCATAAATATCCGATCTCGCCTCTGAGTCTTTTCATTTTACTGAAACGAGCTGCAACGGCACCGTCCAAACCAATACCAAGACCATTTATGAAGTATTGATCCCCCAGCATTCCGAGGTCGATTAGGCTTGTCGAGTTACGAACCAGCAATTCTATCGATGATCGTATATCAAGTGGTATGCCAACAGCCTTTGGAAAGTCATTACCGCTACCGGAGGGTATCATTCCAAAGGTCGCAGCGGAGCCGGCTAAACCATTAACCACTTCATGCGCCGTGCCATCGCCTCCGACGGCAACGATATGGGTGTAGCCCTTGTCGACCCCGTCCTTCGATAATTCTGCTGCCTGGCCGCGTTCGGATGTGAAGCATAGGTCATACTGTATGTTGTTTGAGTCTAAGAGGGACTTAATCGATGGAACAAGATTTTGCGTCTTTCCATTACCGGCAATGGGATTTATGATTATCAGGTATTTAATGTGTAGAAAATCCTCCCGTAGCTATAGCTAATTCTTGTATTTTTAGTAAATATAGCAGTTTTTGATTCACTAAACAAAACCTATTGACTTACGGGACATCGCAAAATATACTCCCACTTAAGTGAAGATGTACGGGTTATTCCTCATCACGTTTCTTACATGGTGATTATCGTAAAATTTGTAGCTAGATGTCGGGAAACCCAGGTATATCTGGCAGCAAAATTAATGGATAAAGCTGTATGACGCCGAAGGCCGGATTAGTTTCCATGACAATTGGCCGCCCGGCACCCTAGGAGGAGAAGACGATGAATCCAGTTGTTCCTTCCGACAAACTGAAGCGTAGCGAGGTATGGGCTGAGGACGATCCATCGGTCCGCTGGGCTGGTGCATTTGCAGTCTATGGAGGCCACGGTACGACGCAATCTTCGACAATCGTTTACGAGATTGAGGCAGGTTGTAGGCTAGGATGGCATACCGATGCAACGGAAGAAACTCAGTACATCATCGCCGGCAACGGCAAGCTCTTCATAGAGGACGGCACCACATTCGTGGTAGGACCGGGCAGTGTCTTTGTTCTTCCTACAGGCGTGAAGCATGACCTTGCAAACGTCGGCGAGGAGACGCTGCGGGCAGTAGCATTCTTCGCAGCCGCGATGTTCACACAAAATTTCGACAACGTGATGTTGCCGCCTAAGTCCCACATTCTCGGGACGCCCAATCGCAACGCCTAATTGCATGGTGGTCCTCTTGGAGTGGTAATGACTTGAAGCGCGCGAATGGTGCGTTGGATCTAACTCAATAAGCATGCCGGCATCATATTGGTTGCGGACATATTTGAGCCCGGGAACATGATCGTCGTTAGGATGAGTTGCGACGACCACATCAATCGAAGAATCCCCAAAACGCATCCCGTCGCCAGATTCGGAATGGCCTTTTATTATATTGCCTGCTATAGATTAACACCTGATGGCCATTTTTTGGTTGTAGAGACCGCGGTTGGTTTATTTCCACCTTTATTTTTAGGCTTGCAACCCGTCCTGGAAGAGTTACAGCTCTGAGCCGTTCTTCAAAGAGCCTCTTTTCCAATCCTTAAGAAGTGGTGAATGGTTGCACGCTTAATCACACGCACCTTTTAGATTTCATCTTTGTTATTGCCTTTTGTTTGTGCATAATAGTGTACTAACTCCCAGATAAATCAAAGATGATTGTCCTGATTGTGACAGACTAAAAATAGCAGACGGTCCTATCCTTTATTTTGGAATGGAAACCTGTGGATCCGCTTGAAAAAATCGGGATTTTATGTTATGAAATTTAGATTTCGTCTTTATGTTAATGTTAAATTAATCAGGAGGTATTTATGGTCGAAGAGACTCAGGTTGGGGAATTAATCGGGATGAAGCAACTGCTGGAGGCGGGCGTGCACTTTGGGCATCAGGTAAGCCACTGGAATCCTAGGATGAAACCGTTTATTTTTGGAAGTCGGAACGGCATTCATATAATCGACTTGCAGCAAACGGTGAATCTTTTCAAAAAGGCTTTCAATTTTGTCAAAGATATAGTGGCGGACGGCGGCGAGATTCTTATCGTTGGTACGAAAAAGCAGGCTCAGGGTATTATTGCGGAAGAGGCAATCAGATGCGCGATGCCGTTTGTAAACACAAGGTGGTTAGGTGGGACATTGACTAATTTTCACACAATCCGTTCTCGCATTGACTATCTACTAGAACTTAAAAGCCTGGAATCAGAGGGGCAGATGGAGCGTCTTCCAAAGAAGGAAGCAAAGGGATTAAAGAGGGAAATTCAAAAACTAGAATATCTCTTAAATGGTATTATTAACTTGAAAAAAATTCCGGAAGCGCTGTTTATTATAGATACAAAAAAGGAACATATCGCGGTTAGTGAAGCAAAGAAGCTGAATATACCGATCGTCGCGGTCGTAGATACTAATTGTGATCCTTCTAATGCTGATATTATTATTCCAAGTAATGATGATGCAATAAGGGCTATTAAGCTTTTCACTTCCAAGGTCGCGGACGCCTGTCTTGAGGGGAAACACATTTATGATCAGAGGGTAGCGGCAGGTGAGATCATAAAGCCTGAGGAAGACAAAGCTCCGGTTATTGTGGAAAGAAAGGTTTTTGTGTTTAAAGAATACGGCCAGGCTGACGCATCGGAGACGGGTTTAAGTCAGGAAGTGTTCTCTGCAGATCTGACCGAAAATACTGAGGAGACAAAAAATGAGTGATATTACCGCCCAGATGGTAAAGGAAATTAGAGACCGGACAGGTGCCCCTTTTATTGATTGCAAGAAGGCTCTTGAAGAAGTTAATGGTGATTATGAGAGGGCAATAGATATTCTAAGGATAAAAGGTCTTGCAAAGGCTTCAAAAAAAATGGGCAGGGAGACCCCTGAAGGCATTGTGACCTCGTACATACATGCCGGGGGGAAAATCGGAGTCATGGCGGAGATTAACTGTGAGACCGACTTTGTTGCAAGAAACCAGGAGTTCCAAAGTTTTGCTAAGGAGATCGCCATGCAGGTTGCGGCGGCCAATCCAAGCTGCGTAGGTAGAGACGACGTTCCCGAAGCCGTGTTACTTCGTGAAAAGGAAGTGATAAAGGCCCAGGTTTTAGAATCTGGAAAAAGTGGGAATGTCGCGGATAAGATTGTTGAGGGTAAGATTGTTAAGTACTTCGAGGAAAATTGCCTTCTGGACCAAACCTATATAAGGGATCCGAAGATTAAGATTTCCGATCTATTAAAGTCCTTGGTCGCAAAATTTGGGGAAAACATCGTAATACGGAGATTTATCAGGTACCAGTTGGGAGAGCCGATCGATGATTAGGTTGTCATGAATCCACCAAAGACAGTGTTAAAGCCAAAGTATAAGAAACTGCTCCTGAAGCTAAGTGGGGAGGCCCTTCAAGGTAAGGAGAAATTTGGTATCAGTCTTGAAATTCTGAATAGCATTTCCCAAGAGATTAAAGAGGTCCTTGAGCTTGGTGTACAGATAGCAATCGTGATTGGGGGAGGCAATATATTCAGAGGGATTGGCGCGGCAGCGGCGGGAATGGATAGGTCCACTGCCGATTATATGGGTATGCTGGCTACGGTCATAAATGCACTTGCCCTTCAGGACTCGCTAGAGAGGAAAGGCGTTCTGACCAGAGTGCAGACTGCTCTAGAGATCAAGCAGGTAGCAGAATCCTATATAAGAAGAAGGGCGGTTAGACATCTCGAGAAAGGCAGGGTCGTAATTTTTGCAGGAGGAACTGGGAATCCATTTTTCACGACGGATACGGCTGCAACACTGAGAGCACTCGAAATTGGGGCTGAAGTAATACTTAAGGCGACTAAGGTAGACGGTGTATATGACAAGGATCCAATAAAATATGAGGATGCTTTGAAATTTGAACATCTAAGCTACATGGATGTATTGAAAAAGGAGTTGAAGGTTATGGATGCCACTGCTATATCTCTTTGTATGCAGGGGAATATTCCCATAGTTGTTTTTAATTTCTTTGACTATGGGAACGTGAAGAAAATAGTTATGGGAGAAGATGTCGGGACCATTGTAAGGAGTTCGGATAATGAGTGACGAAAAGGACTTGGACGTTATTCTTGAAAACTCGAAAAATAGAATGGGTAAATCACTCAGTGTATTTGAGTCCGAACTTACTAAGATAAGGACGGGCAGGGCCTCTACTTCTCTGGTTGATCACATCCGCGTTGATTATTATGGAACACTTACTCCCCTGAATCAGCTTGCAACAATAGCCGTACCGGAAATCAGGACTATATTGATCCAACCATGGGATTTGGGAGCTCTAACTGCCATAGAAAAAGCCATAATGCAGTCAGATCTTGGTATTAATCCGGCCAATGACGGAAAGGTAATAAGGATTAATATTCCCTTGCTGACTGAGGAGAGAAGAAAGGAACTTGTCAAATATGTCGGTAAGTTGGCCGAGGAGTATAGGATTTCGATAAGACAGATTAGAAAAGACACAAATAACGAAGCTAAGGAAGCTGAAAAAGAGAAAAAAATACCGGAAGATGAGGTAAAGAGGGGTCTGACGAAGATTCAGGAGCTTACGGACGACTTTATCGATAGAATAAACAAGGCATTGGAGAAAAAAGAGAAAGAGATTATGCAGTTTTAATTGAGGTATCGTTGGTGCCGGCGCTTCTCCCCCACTTTGTGATCCTTTTTAAATTATTACATCATGTTAACAAATTTTTAATCGTATTCCTCAAGATTTATTTCCTGATAAATCTCTTCCGCTCTTGTATAATGTTAGCGCTCTCGAGTGGTAGGATATAAACCAAATTTATAACCGGCCAACCAGTCACCCCTTAAAGATCATATTATCTTGTGTTAAACTACAGAAAAAAAGCTTATGTTGGGTTTGACTTGCTAATCTCACGTTCTTTACTAAATGGTTTTTCGATTCGCGACAGGGATTTTATTAATACGTGGTGGGAAAATTGATTTTGGTATAAATAAGTTGAAGGAGAACAAATTTGGTCAAGCTATTCTCTTATCTTTTTATGATATCGATTTTTCTGTCTGCGATTTCGGGGTTTTTCGTAGTCATCGTCTTGCTCCGTCATTTTTTTGCAAGCGTAAGTGAAACAGAAACAAATCTTGGCTATAACAGTCTGATAGTTTTTGTTATCTGTATAATATTGGCCCCTATTTTCCTCAGTATTTACCAGAAGTTGGAGAAGGACAAGACCAGAGGGACCGAATTTTGATTTTTAAACAGACACAAATATGAAGGCTACTCGTTGAATCTTAAATCAACAAACCGCACCTTCTGAAACCATTCTGGAACTTCCTGCATTTTATACACAATGTCTGATTGATTTCTTTAATTAGCAAATTCCCTGTCGCTTTCTACAGGGCTTCCGCTGCGCTGGCACGCAACCCTACCGCCCTCGGTCATTGCGGTAAAACCCAGATATTTCGAAGATAGATTTTTTCAAAGCATTTTCTTAATTCGTCTTAATTTTAATTCTAACTTCTTTGTCTTGACACTGAATAGATCCTGACCTATCGTCAGGACATGGTTCAGCACAGGTACAAAGAAGCAAAAATCAAGGCTACCCAAAATCCTCCTTAATCCTCCTTTGCAAAAGGAGGAAATTTTCGAGGGGTGGTGGTACTCCCTCTTTTTTAAAGAGGGATTTAGGGAGATTTTCTAACGTCTTCGTTTCTGATTTTCTTAATACTCATTATATCCTGACCTATCGTCAGGACATGGTTCAGCACAGGACGCAATTTTTGGAATGCCGTTCAAATTCTTTTCATTCTGAAAAGGATTAATGAGAATAAATCTATTCACGAAATCGTAAACATTGTATCCCAGAATTATCTAACATCTACAAATGCGAAATTTGCCCTTCGACTCAGGACTTCGTCGTGAGCTCGGTCGAACGATAAACTCCGAAATTGAAGCAATCGTCTCTATTGCCTGTTTTTAGATTGCGTCGTCTCCTTCTCGATTTCTCAGGTTTCCTAGCAATGACAGAAGGTTTTGTCCGCTGAAGTCTGATCCGCTGCAGCTTGCTGCAGTCAGCTTAACCTATCATTAAAATTTGCATATCGATAGGCTTAAATTATTTATTCATCCGTTATTTGAAAAGTTCTTTATATGTTTTTTCCCCGGCTACAACTTTCACAAAGCTATCATTTATCCTGTTTATCTTTCTTGCCAGGTTGTAGGATAAGAAGCTTAAGTCGTATATTAAAGTTGACAGGTAGCCTGCGTATCTAAAATCCTCGATGATCTCCGAGTTTACTCTTTTTGTGTATTCATCCAACGCCAGATTAGGATTATTTATGAAGTTGCGTATCACCTCTGCTGCTATTTGACCGCTCCTGAGCGCAAAATATATTCCCTCCCCTGTTATGGGGTCGGCTAGGCCTGCCGCATCTCCTATGAGTATACCCCTCGTCGAGTTGAGTATATCCTGCTTCTTGCCTCCTATAGGAATTTGATGTCCCTTGAGTGATTCAGTTTGATAACCATTGGCGAGTCCCTTCTGGTCGAGATATGACGTAAAATGCCGTTTTATATCTCTCATCTGCGGAAGAGTAGTGAATACGCCGACTGACAGATGTTCCTTCTTCGGGAAGATCCACCCATAACCCTTAGGGATTACATTGAAATCCAGGTGAAGGGAACCGTTGAATTCCTTTAATTGTGATAAATTCCGTCTTGGAGTTACCTCACCTTCTATTGCGATGCCGCATGTCGGACGCTTCCTTAATCCGAGGGATCGTGCTACGCATCCAGTGACTCCATCCGCTCCCACGATGAGCTTAGTTTTGAAGTTTTTTGCTTCGGTGCTCACATGGATGCAATCTGATAACTCCACTATGGACTTTATGACTGTTTTATCAAGGATCCGAGCTCCGTAATGTTCGGCTTTTTTTACAAGAAAATAGTCCAATTTATCCCTCATCACCATCTTTACTATTGGGAATGATGTTAATTTTGAGAAACCCCACCTATGATTAAGCGTAAGATTTACTCTGTATGTATCGTTTTCAACTAGGTTTGGAAAATCCTTCGGGAGGATCTCGTAGGCCTTCTTCGTCAGACCACCCGCGCAGGTCTTAGATCGCGGAAGCCTTTCTTTTTCAATTATAAGCACACTGATATTGTTTTTTGACAGTTCATAAGCACACATCCCCCCTGCCGGTCCGGCCCCTACTATTATGACGTCGAAATCTGCGCTTGAAGATTTCATAGCGAAACTAAAGTTGGGTTTGTGCCTTATATACAATACAAGATGCAGGATCCAAGATGCAAGATGCGGGATGAAGAAGACAGGAGACGGGAGACAAGAGACGGGAGACAGGAGACGGGAGACAGAAGACAGAATACGAGGAAATGCGCCTCAAACTCATTCTGTCCTTTCGGCATTGCTTTCACAGGTTCAAGGACCAGAGCGCTTTTGAAATAACCCGTTCGCCCTGAGCCCGGTCGAGGGACGCTCTCATTCACTTTAATACTGATCTATCATCCATTGACACAATTGCACAGCAGGGCCTTCATAAAAAACATTTGTTTATAGACTGGGGTAAATATAAATAAAATTTTCTTGTATAGAGCTAGGGCGCGGGGATGCTCTTAACGCCTCCCATATACGGAACCAGTACCTTTGGTATCTGGACAGATCCATCGCTTTTTTGATAGTTCTCCAGGATAGCAATAACAGTTCTACCTATTGCAAGTCCTGAACCGTTTAGGGTGTGAACAAACCTGGGTTTACCACCGGAGCTTCCACGGTATCTAATATTTGCCCTCCGTGCCTGGAAGTCTTCAAAATTACTACAGGACGAAATCTCTCTATATCTATTTTCGCTCGGGACCCACACCTCCAGATCGTATGTCTTTGCAGCCGAGAATCCCATATCCCCTGTACAAAGGACAACTATCCTGTACGATAGCTCAAGAAGCTCGAGGATACGAGCTGCATCATTTGTTAGAGTTTCAAGTTCATCATAGGAACTTTCCGGAAGGACAAATTTTACCAGTTCGACCTTGTTGAACTGGTGCTGTCTCATGATCCCATACACGTCTTTTCCGTACGAGCCTGCCTCCTTTCTGAAACAAGGGGTATAGGCAACATACTTTTTTGGAAGCTCTTGCTCCAGGAGGATTTCTTCCCTGTGGATATTCGTAACCGGGACTTCTGCGGTTGGAATCAGGTACATTTCCGTATTTTCGATTTTAAAGAGTTCGTGTTCAAACTTTGGCAGATTGCCGGTTCCTACAAAGCTATCACGATTTGCGATAAAGGGTGGAAGAACCTCTGTGTACCCATGTTCGTTTGTGTGTTCTTCAATCATAAAGTTTATGAGAGCTCTTTCAATTCTTGCCCCGAGACCCTTGTAGAGGGCGAATCTCGAACCGGTGATTTTTGCTGCCCTTTCTAAATCAAGTATATCAAGACTTTTGCCGATTGTTACATGATCCTTGAATACAAAATCAAATTCAGTTGGTTTGCCCCAAAGTTTAATCTCCAGATTGTCCGATTCGTCATTGCCAAGAGGTACAGATTCATGGGGAATGTTGGGAATATTTAATAATAGAAGTTGGAAATCATTTTCAATCTGGGTTCTTTTTGCGTTTAGCTCTTTAATGTTTTCAGAGATATCTTTTAACCTACTCTGAATATCAGCTGCTTCTTGATTCCTGCTTTGTCTCTTCAGTTCTCCGAATTCTTTTGAGCCGATATTTCGTTGATGCTCAAGTTCCTCCACCTCCCTGATAACCCTTCTTCGCTCTTCATCAATCCTGATGATCATATCAAAGTC
>JBAUII010000104.1:0-3868 GCA_049682815.1 Thermodesulfobacteriota bacterium
TATCAATGACGCTATCAGGTCTGTCATTGCGAGCGTCAGCGAAGCAATCTCCCTCTAGGGTGGTGTCATGGTGATTGTTAAGAAACGATCGAATGACTACGAATGAGATTGCTTCGTTCATTCCATTCTCTCGCAATGACTGTTCTGGGTTTAAATAGGATAGACGTAACAAACAGGGTAACCTGATTTTAAAAAGGCATTTTTACTTCTCTAAAATCCGTTATTTATAAGGGTGCAATACTGAAATCCTGTCTATTTTGGACAGCATTGATTTTGGATATTAATTAACGATTTGTTAAACTAAGATTCGTTTTTTCCCGGCTCCTTGAAACCGATCAAGATCGGAGGGCAAAGGATTCACAATGCAGAATAGCGGATCTATCATGCATCATTTTATTCCTGCAAGTTCGTGTATATTAG
The DNA here is from genome assembly GCA_049682815.1 of Thermodesulfobacteriota bacterium. GTDB lineage: Bacteria > Desulfobacterota_D > UBA1144 > Nemesobacterales > CSP1-2 > DASWID01. Next base: position 421 of record JBAUII010000104.1, read on the forward strand.
TGGCTTAAAAAAAAGATGATCAAGAGGTAATTAAATAGATGGGTAAGCATCCAGAAGGCCTAAATGTGGCGCTAGACTATAGATTCAATGACGCGGTTTTTCAACGCAGGTCCCGAAGATTCGGTCTTGGAATGGAGATCGATAAGGGACCCCTCAAGTATAAATCAAGACATCACCCGGTGGCATTAACTGAACTTGAGGAAGCTTTACTTGTTTGGACAGGATTGGGAATAAAAAGCATAAACCTCTCTGACTTTCCGCCGCACGTAGGACTCGATCTCGAGATGCAGTTTACGAGTAAAACCATACCCGCGCTAGGCGATGTTCACAGAACAGAGCTCTTCTATACGAATGATGACGGCACCTATATGGTTAAGATGCATGATAAGAAGCCAGATCATTTTATGGGTCTTGAGGGTCTAAGCCGTGAGGAAAGGGTGGATAGGATTCTGGAATTATTCAGCGAATCGAGGATAAAATTAGAAGACAAACGCGCCGATCTACCTAGCCGACCGCCTGGAATTGCCGCACACAATCTCTGGAACGTAAATAAGCCCGGAACAACTCTGTTTATGCCTGTCACAGATCTAACGGCTTGTATAATAAATCTCTATTACTTCTATATGAGACCAGATCACAGGTTTAATTTTGTGGATGAATTGCACGGTATGAGACCTCCGGGAACCGAGGGATGGATCAAGAAGGGGCTTATCGACGAAGGCAAGAGGATGCCCCTGATCGAAGCCGAGCTCAGGTTTGCCAATGGTTATATAGCGGAGCAGGCATTCATGGGACAGAATATGGTGCTTGCTCTTCAAACGCTGGGACTCGGTGGATGGTTATTTAGCGGGTTTGCAAGCATGTTCGTGCTCGGGGGGACCCCCTTCTTTAAGGGTCTGGGTTTTAGATTTATAACCCCACAGCTAAAGGGAGAAACTGGAAACCCAAACCCTGTAGCAGTTGGTAAAGACGGCCTTTTTCAGGCATTCTGCCCCCCTTATTTCAAGGATATGGGTGAAGCGGTTGAGGCATTAAACGATTTAAAGTGGAGCAACTGGGAATCTCACAAGATGCCTTACAAAAATCCGGAAGGCGTGATTCAGGAGATCGAGAGACCGACTAAAGAGGAGATCCAAATTGTGAAGGATATCTGCAACTATGTTTATGATACCTATGGGAGATTTCCTGCTTTTTCGGATCCGATGTTTCTGCGATTCATGGTTCAAGCGCATCATCTCGATTTGGATTTTTATGACGAATTTTATCCCGAGGGAGCCTATACGAGTAACCATAAAAATCACTTCGGTCTGTGGCACCCGGAAATTCCTGATCCATTCGGAAAATAAAATATTAGCCACAGAGGGGACAGAGAAAAAAAGAAAAAATTGATGTAGTTCGTCTATCTATTCACTCCGTGTTCTCTGTGGCAAAATTAGAAAAATGAAGAAGGTTTTTGTGACTACAAATAATCTGCCCGGGAATGCGGTTGGTTCCCGTAAAAAGCACCCAAATGAAGGAAACGGTTTATTAGCCACAGAGGGGACAGAGAAAAAAAGAAAAAATTGATGTAGTTCGTATATCTATTCACTCCGTGTTCTCTGTGGCAAAATTAGAAAAATGAAGAAGGTTTTTGTGACTTCAAATGAGCTACCCGGGAGAGTAATTGATGATCTTAAGGATAATTTCGATGTAGAGATTTTCGACAAGGAAGATCTACCCAAAAAAAGTGAAATAATAGAAGGTGCGAAGGATGCCTGCGCAATCATCTCGACTGTTTCTAATCGGATAGATAGAGAAATAATGGATAATTGCCCCGATCTCAAGATCATTTCTAACTATGGAGTGGGATTTGAGAATATTGATGTTTCGTACGCGACAAAACAGGGAATATTTGTCACGAATACTCCGGATGTGCTGACGGAGACAACTGCGGATTTGGCATGGGCTTTAATGTTTGCCGTCGCCAGAAGGGTTGTCGAGGGAGATAAGGTTGTAAGAGAAGGGGAGTTCAAAAGGTGGGGGCCGAATTTTCTCCTGGGGCTTGATGTACACGGAAAAACCTTGGGTATTTATGGGATGGGTAGAATAGGAAGGGCTGTGGCCAGGAGATCAAACGGGTTTGGTATGAGAGTTATATACCACAGTCGAAGCAGAAGCTTTGACGCTGAGGAAGAAACCGGATGTACTTTTGTCGATTTCAAGAACCTTCTCAAGGAATCGGATTTTCTCGTGATAACGGTTCCTCTCACTGATAGCACCAGAGGGCGATTTGGTCTTGGCGAATTCAAGAACATGAAGAACGATTCAATACTTGTGAATATTAGTCGGGGACCGATTGTAAAGGAAAAGGAGTTAGCAGAGGCTCTTGAGAAAGGATTTATCTGGGGGGCCGGACTTGACGTCTATGAGAAGGAACCTGAGGTTGAAAAGGATTTGTTGAAAATGAAGAACGTCGTATTGCTTCCTCACGTGGGAAGCGCTTCGCTCGAAACTCGGATAAAGATGTCAGAGATGGCTGTTGCGAACGCGGTGTCAGCACTGAACGGGAAAGTACCGAACAATCTGGTAAATCCTGAGGTTTTGAAATCTAGGGACTGATTCTCACATCGGTTCACGCGTTGATGCGCCTTCAGGGAAGCTTCTGAGAATGGGCGCTCCTTGTACAATCCTCCCCTTTTTGAAAAAGGGGAGCCAGAGGGGATTAGATTGATGCCGAAAGCCTGAAGTGATCAGCTTCGTCAGTCGATGTTTCCATATTAAGGCGTGAAGACTCCCTAAATCCTCCCTAGCCCTCCTTTTCGTAAAAGGAGGGGACAAATAGTTCCTCCCCTTTTGGACAAAAGGGGAGCGAGAGGGGATTTGATTCGTCGTGGAGGCTTCCATAATAATGCTTGATTTTTCCTCTAATCCTCCCTAACCCTCCTTTTACAAAAAGGAGGGGACCACTTCCTCACCTTTTAGATAAAAAGGGGAGTCAGAGGGGATTTGATTGATGGTGGAGGACCAGGATTCTCCACTGAAGTAGTCGAGGTTCACATCATAATTCTTGAAATCTCCTTGAATCCTCCCTAACCCTCCTTTTACAAAAAGGAGGGGACAATGGGGTCTATTTAATCTTGTTTATCTTCTCTTTTTTTTGCGTCGTGACCGAAAAGGTATCTAAATGGAAGCTTAACGAGAAAGGCGAATACTGCGGGACGAAAAAATATAGATACGAAGAGCCAAATATCGCTTGGACTGAGGTAAATCTTAGAATCCCAAACCCCCATTTGCCCCTTCAGTACAACAAAATCGTCCTCAACCGAAGAGCCCTTTACTATAAAATCAAATTCACCTGCGGGGCTGATAACCTTCATTGCGTTTCGATACCTCCTGGTTGGTTCATATAGTAAAATTGTTTTACAATTTTCATTGTTTTGAAGTAGGGGCACGTTGCAACGTGCCCCTA
>JBAUII010000105.1:0-3695 GCA_049682815.1 Thermodesulfobacteriota bacterium
GCCGCTGACTCTCTCCGACAACGTCGACCTGAAATTGCTCGCCCGCATAACAACCGGCATGAGTGGAGCAGACTTATCTAACCTTTGCAATGAAGCAGCCATATCGGCAGCTAAAAATGACCAAAAAGAAGTAACAATGGCTGACTTTGAAGAAGCGCTCGACAAAATATCGCTCGGAGAAAAGCGACAAGTTATCCTTGATCAAAAGGTTCGTCGAGTAATAGCGTATCATGAATCGGGACATGCGTTAGTCGCCTGGTTCACACCAAATGCTGACCCTGTCCACAAGGTCACGATAATCCCGCATGGACTTGCGCTCGGAGCAACCAAGCAACTGCCTTTGGAAGAACAATACAACTACAGTCGTGCTTATCTCATGAGTCGAATTTTAGTCCTGCTCGGGGGACGTACCGCTGAGGAGATTGCCATTGGAGAAGTTTCTACAGGGGCAGAAAATGACCTGGTCGAAGCCACACGGTTAGCAAGACGAATGGTGACCCGGTGGGGTATGAGCAACCTTGGACTCTTGGCATTTAAAACTGACGAAGAGCAACCGTTCTTAGGCTATGAACTGGCAAGGGGTCGCGATTACAGCGAAGCTACGGCAGCGATTATAGACGAGGAGATCAAGAGATTATTGGAAGAATCGCATGAAAATGTCAGAGAGCTCCTGGCCGCTAAAGTCGAAAAACTTCACACCCTCGCTCATGCCCTGCTGGAGAATGAAACAATTGAACAACCTGATTTAAAAGATATCTTAGGGCCTCGCCCCGAGGCCAGCGTAAATATTCTTGATCTGGCTAAAGAAACCTACCGATAATTGCTGAGAAATTTCTTGAAACAACATGATTATGGGCTACTCTGCTCTCCGAACCGTGTTTAATCTACGTTTCGTTAATTCGATTTTTCACTTTTTCTCAAAAAATTTGCCTTAAATGAAACTCCCTGCAGCAAGCTGTAGTGGTATCATAATAGAAGCTGAAACTCTCAGATGTCATTGCCAGTAATCCTTGTCACTTTTTTTAACGCTTCCGGAATTGATTTTGGCAATTTTTTGAATGCCCATTTAAAATCTAATATACTGTCGCCGAATTATGTAACATCGAGAATGACAGGCCAGGGGAGGCCCTGTAGCAAGCGACAGAGAATCCACTAGTTGAATCTGAGCTGTATTTCTTCGACATGATGTTCTATTACAATCGCACCCCTATATCTCATTCTATGTATCTATGAACGACACAACGGAATACAAGAATATTAAATCGGGCGATATAGGGACAATAAAGGCAGCCACCGAAGTTCTATCGGGGCGAAAAAGTAAGGGAAGGTTGACAAGACTGCTTCCATTTCTTGGCCCGGCTTTTATTGCAAGTGTCGCCTATGTAGACCCCGGCAACTTCGCAACGAATATTCAAGCCGGGTCGACGTTCGGCTATAAACTTCTCTGGGTAATTGTTGCCAGCAACCTTATGGCGATGCTCATTCAGACCCTATCAGCCAAGCTCGGAATCGCTACAGGATACAATCTGGCCGAGCACTGCAGAATCCGATTTTCTCGCCCGACTGTCTATTCAATGTGGGTATTGATGGAGATCGTCGCCATGGCGACTGATCTGGCTGAGTTTCTTGGCGCGGCGCTCGGCTTTAACCTCCTGCTTGGGATCCCTCTATGGATTGGCGGGATACTGACCGCTATATCTACGTTCCTGATCTTAAGCCTTGAACGCTACGGATTTAGGCCTTTGGAAGCGGTTATAACAACGATGGTTGGCGTAATCGCCGGATGTTACCTAATAGAGACTATCTTAGATCGTCCGGATTGGGCTCAGGTAGCCTTCAACGCTGTCGTACCTAGATTCTCAGGACCAGAAAGCGTCTTACTCGCGACTGGAATATTAGGAGCGACAGTGATGCCACACGTGATCTTCCTGCACTCTGCCTTAACCCAGGGACGAATCATAGTAAAGGATCATATACGACTCCGGAGATTATTCCGTTTTCAGGTTGCCGACGTAACGATTGCCATGGGTATAGCAGGCATGGTGAATGCAGCAATGCTCATAATGGCGGCGGCGACCTTTTACAAGCACGGCTTGACTACGGTCGGTACCATTGAAGAAGCACACCTCACCCTGGCGCCACTATTAGGGAAGGCCTCGAGCTGGGTTTTCGCTCTGTCCCTACTCGCATCTGGCTTATCTTCTTCTACTGTTGGAACGAATGCAGGACAGGTAATCATGCAGGGGTTCCTGCACCGACAGATCCCAGTTTGGGTAAGAAGACTGGTTACAATGCTACCATCCTTGGTGGTAATCGCCTGGGGACTCGATCCGACAAGGACCCTAGTCATAAGCCAGGTTGTCCTCAGTTTTGGAATACCCTTCGCTCTGGTCCCCTTAGTCATATTCACAAGCCGTAGCGATGTTATGGGTGTCTTGGTGAACCATAAGATTACTACCATTGTCACGAGTGTAATTGCCGTTCTTATCATCGGACTCAACATGTTTCTTTTATTTCAAACCTTTTTTGGGAGCTAGGAAATGTTTAAACATATATTGATACCACTAGACGGATCTAAAATGGCAGAATCAGTAATGCCCATAGCTTTGTTCTTATCCGAGCACTGTAAGTCGGAGATAACCCTGATACATATCATTGAACGTCATGCTCCCACAAAGATTCATAGCGACCGCCACATCAGGTTTCCTGAAGAAGCATTGACCTATCTTGAAAATGTAAAAACCTATTTCCCGGATCGCCTAAACGTAAGTTATCACGTCCATACAACCGAAGTCGGTCACGTTGCCCAAAGCTTAGCGGACCACGCCAACGAACTTGACTGTGATTTGATCGTAATGTGTACACACGGACGGATAAGACTCCAACAGCTATTATTTGGAACAATTGCGCAGCAGACTATCAATATCGGAAATATTCCCGTCTTGGTGATACATCCCGATGCGTTTTTAGATAGCAAACCATTCTCATGCAGCAAAATGCTTGTACCACTCGATATATCAGAGGAACACGAAAAGGGTATAAAGACCGCGCGTGGCCTGGCAACGGTCTTGGGTTGTTCATTGTATGTTATCGTTGTTATACAAACACTTGCTACACTCTCTGGCCCCATGGCCACCGAAAGCCGCCTGGCGCCTGTTGCTACAGCCGAGATGCTGGAACTCGAGGAAGAAAAGGCACTGAACTATCTTAAAGGTCTTACGTCTGAAATCAGCTCAGACGGCATTCCGGTATCCGGCGAGGTAGCGCGTGGAGAACCTTCAGACATAATCGCAAAAACGGCATTGGAGATAAGGGCTGATCTAATCGTCATGGGCACGCACGGAAAAGCCGGTGCTGACGCATTCTGGTCAGGTAGTGTAACACCCAGAGTCTTCAATAGAACAAACATACCCTTGTTGCTCGTTCCAATTTAGAATGGAACAGAATCATATTTCAACCTGTATGCCGATCTCGATTGCCCTGTTTGTAGGAATACCGTAATGTACGGTGGCATCCTGTGCGTTTCGTGACAGGAACATAAAGAGCCTTTTCTGCAGATTCAACATCATTCGTGATCGTCCCAAAACCAATGTTTCTCGACCAAGAAAGAAGGTGGTTTCATGAATGTCGTAGTCGATTCCATACTTCCTGGCAAGCCGAAGGATATGGGGTACGTCCGGATTTTCCATAAAGCC
>JBAUII010000106.1:0-5191 GCA_049682815.1 Thermodesulfobacteriota bacterium
TAACCCTCCTTTTGTAAAAAGGAGGGCACAAATAAATCCTCCCCTTTTAGATAAAAGGGGAGTTAGAGGGGATTTAGGGAGATTTTTTCGTTTCTGATTTTCTTAACGCAATTTTTGGAATGCCGACTTCCGAATTAACCTTCTGAAAAGAAAAACGTTTAACGATTAGCACGAGTTAAATCCTCAATCAAATTCCTTAGTGTATATTTGTATATTTGGTGATAGGAAAATCCTAACGAGCCTCTTGTTCAGCGATGGAGAAGCTGAGAGATACTAGAGTTAAAAGCATGCAGAGAAAGACCCTGATTGCTGGTTGTGTGGCCAACGTGCTTGAGTGGTATGACTTTGCCCTCTACGGATATTTCGCATCCGTATTAGCTAAGCTTTTCTTTCCCGCTGAAGATCAGCTTAGCTCACTGGTTCTTACATTTGAGGTCTTTGCGGCGGGCTATCTTATGCGACCCCTCGGGGCGGCCTTTTTTGGTAACCTTGGAGACAGAGTAGGGCGGAAAAAGGTACTAATAATCTCGGTGACTCTAATGGCAGCCTCCACGGTGCTAATCGGTGTGCTGCCTTCCTATGCCCGGATCGGCGTTTGGGCTCCCATTCTGCTCACGCTGCTCCGGGTTGTCGAGGGTTTCTCCGTTGGCGGTGAATTTACCGGAACGATCTCATTCATCGTAGAGCACTCTCAACCATCCCGTCGTGGGTTGACCGGTAGTTTTGCGACATTTAGTCTGATCGGTGGAATACTTCTCGGATCGGCTGTAGGTGCGTTAATTACCTCGAGCCTTTCCGCAGAAGAGGTCATTAATTGGGGGTGGCGCATTCCTTTTGTACTAGGAATTGTGGTTGGGGGCGTTGGTATTTACCTTAGATTTGGTATAGAAGAAACGCCGGTTTTTAAATCGATGGAAGATCGGGGCGGAATCGTTAGAACTCCGATTTTTGAAGCGCTAACCAATTATCGGAGAGAAATACTGATTGCGATGGGCACTACCTGGGTAGGCTCCGCAACCTTCTACATAATCTTTGTTTACATGCCAACCTATCTTTCGAGTGAGCATAACATACCGATTTCTACAGCACTTAAAATAAATACGGTTACCATGGTAATTTTGATGATGGTTTCTCCTTTCATGGGAGCACTTTCTGACCGGGTAGGCAGGAAGCCAGTACTGACTACGGGTTGTGTAGGAATTGCAGTCCTAGCATATCCACTATTTCTCCTTTTATCAGCGGGTAATATGCTGTACGCCCTGGGAGCGCAGGCGATATTTGCAGTTGGGCTTGCTATGCTATTCGCCCCACTGGGTGCTACCCTCGTAGAGCTTTTTCCCACGAAAGTTCGACTAAGCGCAATGTCTCTCGGGTACAACCTTGGGTTTTCCATCTTCGGAGGCACGGCGCCACTGGTCGCAACCTATCTGATCAAAGAAACTGGCAGTATCTTGGCGCCGAGTATCTATCTCATTTTCAGTGCCCTGGTCTCACTGTTCGTATTTCTCAAAATACGCGAGACATACAGGGACCCCTTGAGATAACCATCTCCAGGAAAATTAGAACCATGTTCGACCCCTGGTTGTCATTCTCGAATGTCTTTGCCGGTGATCCACCCCCTGAGGTCATTCCCGAGGACCGTTGTCGGGAATCCATGGATATGTCATTGGTGTAAGTTTTAGATATTTCGTGGACAGAACCTTTAATAGTGGCTTTTTCATACAGCTTACTCTTCTTTCTGACTTCTTTGTCTTGATACAAAGAAGCAAAAATCAAGGGCTTACAAAAAATTAGGAATTATTAAATCAATTCCTTCAGCTAAAAATATTTAATCCAACCACAACCCAAATCTTTTTTTAACGCTTCCGGAATTGATTTTGGCAATTTTTTGAATGCCCATTTTAAATCTAAAAAGCCGTCCACGACATATCTAAACATCTGCAATTGGGAGAGACAAAGTCTTGAAGCAATCTCGCAGGTGGATAAGCCTCTTTGTTATTCACTAGTGCCTTTTTTCCTCACGAAGGCCCAGGCCCTGTGGCGAATTCTCTTGCTTTGCAAAAATTGCCTTGGGCTCCTTTATATTTTTCGTAAAGCAGCGGCCTATATTAAATACTTGTAAAATTTTTGATATGGTTCTATAATAGAACCATATTGAATCTAAACCGAGAGGAATAAATGCCGGTCAATTTATCAATAAAAAATGTGCCGGACGACGTTGCGGAGAAGCTGCGTAAGCGGGCAGCTAGACACCACCGGTCACTCCAGGGAGAACTCATGGCAATTCTCGAAGAAAGTCTTGCCGAACGAAGGGTGCTGACACCCGCTGAACTACTTTCGGAAGTGCAGGCTACGGGTTTAAAGACACCCGAGGAGTCGGCGATTATCATCAGGAAGGAAAGGGATGCCCGTTCTCGTCGTTGAGGCTTCAGCGCTTGCTTCCTTGGTTTTCGGAGAGGCAAGCGCTGAAGAGGTTGTTCAATTGCTTTCGGGAGGGCGTCTCCTTGCCCCGTCCCTCGTATGGTTTGAGGTAGCTAGCGTCTGTCTGAAAAAGATTAAAGCACATCCTAAGAAAAAGGCACTGATCATTGAGGCATTCAATAATGGAAGGAGACTAGATATTGAAATCATTGAAGTGGATCATTTGGCAGCTGTTGAGTTAGCTCTTGATAAAGGTATTACGACCTATGATGCTAGTTATTTATGGCTAGCGCGAGAGGTTCGGGCGGATCTTATCACACTCGACGAAACAATGCGTAAAGCGTTTTCCAGTTAGTAATCGAAAGTCTCCCTCCCGTTCTTGTCATTTTCAAGCCCAAGATAGTACCTGCCCCCTTATGATTCTAAAAGGTAGCATTCGGGCACAAACTTTATCGGAAGTCCATAGAGATGCTAATAAGAATTAGTCAACAAAAGATTTGACCCCAAGGCGTGTGTAATACTTGCAGCTCTGTTTTTGCAGCTCTGTTTTTGCAGCTCTTGAAATTTATTCATAGTTGTTGTAAACTGGGGCAAACCTTAAAAGGAGGTATTCGCTTTGGTCAAATATCTAACTCGCACAGCAATAACAATCGCCCTTGTCTGGCTCGCCCTATCACCCATAGCATGTAATGATAATGGAGGATCATCCAAACCGAGTTTTGTGGATCCAACCGCCACTCTTATCAACGTCGAAAACATACATCTCAGTGAACTCGCCTACGTGGCGCCGTTCGCAGTTCTTATTGCCGGCTCTGATGGAGGGAATTCCATTGATATTGGCAACAAGACCAACGTGCAAGACAATTGCATCCTTGATGCTACGGGAGGATCAATAGGACTTGGGGAGCAGGTCATACTCGCTCACGGTGCCACTGTAATTGGTCATGCAAGCATCGGTGAAGAGGGAGAGTGCCCCGACGGGGAGCGAGTCTGCCCGTCTTTTGTCGGCTTTAACTCCGAGGTTGACGGCGCCACTATTGAGAAAGATGCCATGGTCATATATCTCGCCCGAGTGGGTCCCGGTATAACAATTCCCTCAGGGTGCTTGGTGCTTTCCGGCAACAACATAACCTCCCAGGCAGATGTTGGGGTACCACCCGCCTGTAACCCGCCCAATACTGCACCGGTGACTGAAGCACTCCGAGCGTTTATGGAAGGGGTGATAGAGGTCAATGTTGACTTTGCCAAGGAGTACACTAAGCTAGCAAATGAAGGTGAGGACAACGTCACTGGCATAAACTTCGACCCGGGCAACACGGAATTCAACCCAAACCGTGACCTTCCCACACTGAACGGCGTGGAGACTCGAGACCCAGAGTTCCGAAACCGAATAATAGGCGATGTGCGCATGGCCGACACGGAAGAAATGCTTGATTTGGTAATGGGCTTTAATGATTCGTTACGCGCCGATGAGGGAGAGCCATTCGAGGTGGGAAACATCACCTCAATGGATGATAATTGCACATTTCATGCGCTTGAGCATACCCACCTGCAGTTGGGCAATAACGGTACCTACGGTTTCCGAAGCCTCGTACATGGGGGACCTACTTCCTTCCCCTTGGATGGTGAAGAGCCGAATAACACAACTGTCACCGGTGACAACTTCACCCTCGGAGAAGAGTCTGTTTTTTTCCAGTCGCGCATCGGCGACAATAGCACAGTGGGCAACAAGAGCCTTGTTCAGCGGGTTGACTGTCCCGACGGGACTATAATTGGCGACCAAAGAGTTGTAGTCGGAGACGGGACCAACTGCCCACTCCCCGGCACCCCAGTCCAGTGGTAAGAGAATATCGTATTCTGAAAAAGATGAGATGCCTGGTACAAATCCCACACCCGAGGGGGCTCCGCCTCCTCACACTGCTCTCAGCAGTGCAGGTCTGGGTGCTACTAGTGGTTTCTTGTGATTCACCGTCCAGCGCTCATAAGGTCGTAGGTTCCCCCGTCAGGGGACTAGTTGCTACGCTAGAAGATGAGGTCAGCGAACTTCCTGGTGGGCGGATTAGGTGGTCAACGTATTGGAAGTTATGCTGGGAAAGATACCAGGGGGCGAAGGCATACGAACTCCAGACCTTAACGAGCGAAGGGATTTCTCCGAAGCTGCACCGTCAAAGCGATAGGTGCTTTCGTATAGAAGCCGCAGCGGGTGAGAACGAGAAATCGCAAGGTTTTGTCAACCGCAACTTACTGCTAGCGCTACAGTCAGGACAACTCGCCTATCGCGTGCGGGCTATTCTCGACAAAAACCACGTTAGTGAATGGTCTCCTTCTATATCAGTGGGCAAGTTTACAAAACCATGATGAAAAAATAGAAGTGAAGAACTGTGGTCGGGCTTTGCTTATTTGACAATTGTAATTATTTTGATAATTTTACCTTTTCGCTAGCTATAAAGGAACGAAGGAATTCTCACAGATCTTGGAACTTGGACCGTTAATAGCCAACCCAGCCGTTTCCTTCGACTCGTTTACCCCTCGACTGGGCTCAAGGGTTTAGCGCTAGAATTAGGAAGGGCTCAGTACAAGGTTTGAAACGATAAAAAAATAGGTTCCCAAACAGGCTTTGCGAGAATGTTACCTTTTAAAATCATGAGTGTACAAGCTTTATCGGGTAGCATTTGGGAATTAAAAAATGGCGGGATGCTTTTTTATTAAATTACCTGTTGAATACCCCGTGGTGAAACCACGGGGATGAAAACAGGTTTGCCCTTTGGGC
>JBAUII010000107.1:0-12112 GCA_049682815.1 Thermodesulfobacteriota bacterium
TCTGAGACATAATAGTAACTTTCTTCCATCCCATGGCTGCCTCCTTTTCAAATAAGCAGCCATTAATATACAAAAAGTGTTACCTATGTCTCCGAACACCTGTTACCTATGTCCCCGGTCCATACAAAGGGGAGTTAGAGGGGATTTCTGATTTTCTTGATACTCAATAGATCCTGACCTATCGTCAGGACATGGTTCAGCACAGGCCGCAATTTTTGGAAGGCCATTCAAGCTCTTTTGTTTCTGAAAATAACTAGTGAAAATAGATCTATCCATAAAATTCTAACTATTTTGTCGAAGAATTATCTAACATCTCGAGCAATGACACCTAAGTCTTTCATTTCTCTAAATCTTTGTATCTTTATGCCTCACTGGCATAAGATCAGTACCTAAATGCTCCGGAACTAAACTCCTCTTCCTCTTCAGCTTACCTAGGAGGTTGGGAAGGACGAGCGCTATGAACAGGAAGGTCGCTGTGATCAACTTAAGATCGTTTGGATTCAGACCCCAGAGGAGAGCAATTGCGACTAGAAGGCGAAAAAGCACCGACCCCATTACTACGCCCGTAATAGTCAAGCCCAGATGCCCCGTGCCAACGAGCGTCTCACCGATGATGACACTGGCTAAGCCCACGACAATCATACCGATTCCCATCTGTACGTCTGCGAAACCCTGATACTGCGCCAGTAGAGCACCCGACAGCCCGATCAATCCATTGGAAAGGGCCAACCCTAAAATGATCATGACATCAACGTTAACACCAAGGGCTCGAATCATTTGAGCATTATCGCCTGTAGCACGCATTGCCGTTCCAAAATTTGTTCGAAAAAACAGATACAAAATCCCCCCAACCAGACCAATAATAATGAAAGCTGAGACGAGCGTGGAGGCATCCCGGACATAAACATCCCATCCCAACAGGTTTACGCTGGTCGTGCCAGCGAGTATAGCTGTGGCAGCATCTCCACCGTATGTGGCAAGAGTGGTTTCAGATAGCAGCGGCACGTTACTCTTTCCCATGACGTGGAGGTTCACCGAATAGAGCGCTATCATCACCAATATGCCAGATAGCAGGGCATTGATCTTGAACTTTGTGTGAAGCACGCCTGTCACCGTGCCGGCGAGAAATCCGGCAAAAAACCCGGCTACCGTAGCAAGCGCTGGATTCGATCCCTTTACAATGAGAATTGCAGCGACGGCGGCTCCAAAGGTAATAGATCCATCTGCCGTGATATCAGGAAAATCAAACACACGAAAACTAATGAACACCCCAAGAGCCAGCAGCGACAGAATCAAACCGATTGTAAAGGCACCTATTAAAAGAGTCATCAGAGTCCGTTCCTTCTTTCAGTGATCTCAGAGATTGTGCCAACCCAACAGGTACCCCGTATGAATTCACTCTGCCCTATTCCGACGATCTCGCGATCATCACTAAGCAGATGAAGCAGGCCTTGAATGGTCTCCGCCTCAAATAAGGTGGCTACGGTTGCTTTTAAATCAATATCATTTCTCCTAAGTGGGAGGTATGGAAACATAGTCGCATGAAAATGACCGAGCGGCAGATCTTCTTTTCCCAAAGGTCTTACCATAGGGGTTAATGTCGGGTGTTCAGTTCGAGCCGCTATCCCGACAATCAAACATAAGGATTGCTGATATGTCCGCTCTGGAGTGAAAGTAAGCCATTCGCGGATCTCCGGGTGACCGAAAGGAGCAGTCGATGAGGTCTGAATCGCGGGTGAGCGCCTTAGTGCTGCCCCTACAAGCCCCGCAGATTCAGCAATCATGACAATCCCTATAATGTTGGCTCCGGAATGTTCCAAACACGCATTCACAATTTGAGTGAGCGTTGCCGCGCTGGAATCCTTCTTCTTCTCAAAATGGATGATCCAGGTAAACGGGCCTTCACAAGAAACCCCGTATAGAATCCTCACGTCCGGGGTAAACTTGCCTCTGGCCAACATGTAATCTGGGACGTTTGCTCCATCCGTAGGAAGATAAGCTGTTGCACCTGCTACTGACAGGAATTCTCCAAACCGAGCCCTGCAGTCTTCAAAATTGTTTCCCAGCGCACCAACACCCAGGCCAAAGGCCGAATCGGAGAAGGTGACCGTATAGGAGTCTTCCTCAGAGAAACGGCAGCCAATAAGAAGCTCTGAATGACCGATCACACGGCAATTTAGAGATGCCTCCGGCACGAAATCTAATACCTCGTACGCAATATTCTCATGTTCAAACTGACGTACATCTGATAGTTCTTTAGCAGGTTCTATGTGTGATTCTGCCGCCTCGGAAAGCAGTAGATTTCCAAGACCCGTAAGTTCGATAACCTTTCTTACTGGTTCCGACGGGCTCGAAACTATAAGCGATCCATTAACGCTCTTTAGCTGCTTATACGTCTTTAGCAATACTCGAATACCCGCTGAACTCAGATATGTTACCTCTGCCATATTGAGCCTCATCTGCTGACTACCGTCACGAATAGTGTCAGCCAGTTCTTTCGTTAAATGGTCGGCCCAGTATCCATCGAGCCGCCCCTTAATCCTCAGCTCCATGAAATTACCTATTTGCTGCTTCGTGATTTCCATGTCTTTTACCTATGACCTCCTCAGCTTGTTGAATTAATGATGACGGAATCGTGAGACCTGCGGCGCGTGCGGCGTCCAGATTGACGATTATCTTTGTACTTCTGTATGGCTTAAAAGGAATTGTGCCCAGATTTTCGCCGCGCATAACTCTTACAGCTATCAATGCGGCCTCTCGTCCAGCATCATGGTAATCCCTTGCCAGGGTAATGACACTCCCAGGCGCTTGAACACTCTGAAAAGCGAATATAGGTAGCCTGAATCTGCCAGCGGCTTGAACAATGCTTGGAAAAGAGGAAGCTGTCAGATTGCCAGGAATCTGGCATATCGCATCAATCTTTTGACTGGATAGGGCCAGCGCAGCGTCGCTGACCTCAGAATTTGTGTTAGCTGGTACGGCCACGACGTCGATTCCCGCCTTCTTAGCCACATTCACTAATTGATCCTTATGGTAAACCGAGTTCACCTCAGACGGTACGAATAGGGTCCCAATCACCCGTACAGAGGGAAGTAACTCACGAATGTGAGCTATCATATCGTCGTACGCGCCCCCGGTGTAGACTCCCGTTACGTTGGGCAGGTGATCCTCATCGCTATGCCCCGCTCCAGCCGCTATGGCACTAGCAATATAAGTGAAGACGATAGGTACGTTGCGAGCCCGCTGCAACGCCGCCTGCAGGGTTGGCGTTGACATCGTAATCAGGAGGTCAGCACCTTGGGTGATGGCGGCGTCAACCATACTATTTACTGTTGGCATATCTCCTTGAGCATTTTGGACCTTTACTTCGTAGTCGCGCCCCTCAACAAGGCCTGCTTCGCGTAGCCCGGCCACGACACCTTGCTCTGTCTCCTCCACATCCAAGACATCATTAAACTCTATCACGTTCACCCTCCATTTTCTGGCAAGCGGCGCCGGAACATCCGGTTTTGTTCCCGTCTGATAGATTCCTTTCTCACCGCTTTGCTTGGCCTCCTCGATTAATTCCTCCGGAAAGGTGATTCCAAGCTTCCGAGCCACCTCTTGATTGAGTACAACTTGCTTGACGGCAACGTTTTCAAATGGTATTTTCGCCGGGCTTTCCCCCAGCAGAATCCGTGCCACCGTCTTCGAAGCGGCATAACCGGTTTGGTACCAACCGATCCCAACCGCCACCAAAGCCCCTCGCTCGGTAAATTCAGGGTCATTGATGATGAGAGGCAGGCGTAACTCGGCGGCAATCTTGGCTATTCCCTCAAATGCCTGCAGAGCCGTGTTGTCGCCAGTAATCCACAAGGCTTCTATCTTCCTTGTGCCTAATGCCTGCACTGCCTGAAACACCTCGTTCGTGGTTGTGACCGTCACTTCTTCAAGTTTGATACCCTGTTTATGAAATAGCTCTCGAGCCACGCTGATTACCTTCCTAGAATTGGCCTCTGAGCTGTTGTAAAGCGTGCCAACCGACCGCACGTTGGGTACAAGTTTCTTAATCACATCAATCGTATCTTCAATCGGAGGAAATGAACCGACCCCTGTGACGTTAGGAAGGTGTTCTGTGAAGCTCTTTCCGGCTCCAGCAGCGATCGGATCATACACGTAAGTGAACACCACAGGTGTGTCTCTCACGACACTGCATGCAGCTGTTAGACACGGCGTCGTCATCGATATGATAAGTTCAAGGTTTTGGCTATCAAAGTTTTGAAGAATAGACGGAATATTTACGATTTCCCCCTGTGCATGAGCCTTGCGAACTTCAAGGTTCTTGCCTTCGACAAACCCAAGATCGCGGAGCCCATTGAAAAGTCCATCCATGCATGCTTCCGCCCCTGGTTCCGGCGCGAAGTAGACAAGGCCGATTCTGAAAACGCGCCCTGCCGGCGGCTTGATTATCGTTGCAACGGACTTCTCATGAACACCCGCTTCATCAATTAATATATCCGCATGGATGCGAACATCTTGTGGCAGAGGCCATGGATCTTTCAATCCGTCCAGGGCGAGCCTATTGATCACGAGTTTCTCTGGCACAACGTTCTTGACCGAGATTGTTGCCGGATCGGCGCCTCGAAGAATCTCTGCCGCCAGCTCCCCCGTAAGCCTTCCCACTTCATAGTAATTCGGACCGAGATCAAAAAGCGCTCCGCGTTTGGCGTTTGGCGGTATGTTAGTGAAGACCGGAATCCTCCCCTTTCTCGCTGCAGCAAGAACCGAGTCAATAGCTACATTGACCGTCAGGTCACCTCCCACCCATAGCGCCTGGGCTCCCCTTGCGACTAGCGAACTTGCAGCTTCAAAGACTCCCGAAGAGCTGTCAACATTGGCCTCCACGAGCTTGATCCCCAGCTCCTGGCATATATCCCTCGCTATGAGCGTGTTAGCCTCGGAATTTGACTCCGCTGGATTCCACACTACGCCGACGGTCTTTAAACCCGGAAAGAGCGTCTTCGCGAGGCGAAAGGCCTCTGCTACTGGCTGCATCGTCCCGATTCCTACAAGATGTCTGGGGTGGTCAGTTGGGTTCTCCCGATTAATTCCAACCCCCGCTCCAAATGGGTCGGAAACAAGGCCGAAAACATGAATTGTTTTGCCAGCCTTGTTGGCGCTAGCTACTGCCTGCAAGGAGAGTGTGCTCGTTGTTAGCACAAGATCGAACTGGCCGCCCGTTATCTCCTTAGCGATCGCATTGGCAGTGGGTACGTCGTTCTCAGCGTTGTATCGCCTTATGACAATGCTTTCCCCATCGATGAATCCACCCTCCGCCAGGCCGTCGATCATCCCCTGGACACCTTCATCCAGTATCGCCTGAGAAGCATGTTGCATCATTGCCACATGAGGGATCCGCTTTACGCTTGGCTTACGCCGGTTCCAGTCTGAAACCAAAAGGATGCTTGAGCTCAGGGCAATAAATGCAATGCCCACAGACAGGCGCTTCATCGTAAACCAAAACCGGCTGCTAGAAACCTCAAAATTTTTTCGAGGAGATTTGGTCATGTTTTGAAATAGCCTTCGGTCTAAGATTTACAATCATATCCTCCAAGATTCAACACCCATGTCATTTCAGACATCATGGATTCTAAGCTCTAAGAACATGAAAGCTCCAATAGAAATAGAAAGCTTTAAAATTATACGATTTAAACTTGTTGTTCAAGGCTGAGTTTTTACTAATCCTCTGGTAATCTCTAAAGAAATGGCAACGTCCACTAACTATATATAATTTAGCGAAAAAAAACTCATAAAATCTCTGCCTATGGTATACCAAAAGGGGGAAAAGAAAATCTTTTTCTCGGTGCTATTATGGGCATATGTTTTTGTCGGTAGAAAGTTATGATAGCGTCGTTATGATTTACCTTGGAAGTGGTAATAACATTGCCGTTTAGTCGAACATGAGTTTATATTTAAGTAGGTTTTTACGACAAAAATGGAGGAACCAATAATAGCAGAAAAGGTTTTTAAACAGACTTTTGAACGTTTTATAAATCCGGTTGGAGACTGCCGTCATCTATTGCTTCGAGTGGATTAGACCCGGTTATCTAGCGATGTGACGTATAGAATATGTTAGAATTTATGATGAATGTATTAGTATTGTCAGGTATATCTGAATTGAATATTAAAAATTCTCAGGTAATTAACAAATAACACCATGCCTATAAAAATATTGGTCGTTGATGATGAGCCCGATTTAGAGTTGATTATCGGTCAGAAATTTAGAAAAAAAGTGAGGAGTAATGAATATGCATTTTTCTTTGCCAGGAACGGGGTGCAGGCGATCAATAGGCTCCGTGAGAATGATCTAGATATTGTCCTTACAGACATAAATATGCCTGAGATGGACGGGCTAACTTTGCTCTCAGAAATCAAGGAAGAGTATCCTCTTTTAAGATCTATAATCATTTCGGCTTACGGAGACATGGCTAACATCCGAAAGGCGTTGAACCAAGGCGCTTTTGACTTCATTACAAAACCAATTGACCTCAATGACTTGGAGATGGCCGTTGCAAGAACCGTTGACGAGGTCTTGGCGCTGAGACAAGCAGAATTCAATAAGGAACAGCTGATAGCCATAAGAAATGAGCTCGAGGTTGCCCGGACTATTCAAAACTCAATGGTTCCGGCGAAGTTCCCCCCTTATCCTGATAGAGACGATTTTGATATTTACGCCAAGATGATTACTGCGAAGGAAGTAGGCGGTGATTTCTATGATTACTCTCTCATTGATAACCACCATCTTTATTTTGCAATCGGTGATGTTGCCGGTAAGGGGGTGCCCGCGGCTCTTTTTATGGCTGTTACCCGGACCTTGCTTAAATCGGTTGCCCTGAAAATGATGCAGCCAAACGAGTGCCTTGATAAAGTAAACAGTGTACTATGCTGGGAAAACGCTTCCGATATGTTCGTTACGGCGTTCTGCGGTGTACTTAATACGGCTACCGGAGAGCTGACTTACAGCAATGCCGGCCACAACCTTCCCTATCTATTAGTTCCGCAAGAAAGCGCGATCAACATCAAGCAGCTGGAGAACACCGAAGGGATGGCGTTAGGGGTTTTTGACTATGCCAATTACCAAATAAATAAAATGTCTCTCAAGGGTGGAGATGGACTTTTTCTCTACACGGACGGGATAACCGAAACGATGGATAAAGCTGGAAACCTGTTTTCTGCACAACGATTGGAAGAACACTTTCGAATATCAAACTACTCCAGTTCGGAGGAAATCATCAAAGGGATTTTTGACGAAATCAGCAGGTTCTCGGATTCTGCCCCACAGGCCGATGATATTACGGCATTGTCCGTAAGGTATTTGAAGTATTAATGCCCCATACAATGTAATTCTTATCGTAGGATATTTATGACCGGCCCGAAGAGTTCGGGCATTAATTCATGATGTCAGCGAACGGGTTTAACCCTTTTGCATACGCGCGGAACCGGACGACGGTAAGCAGTGGCACTCGATCTGGAAGGCTCGAGCAGACGATCGGTGGATTTATCGATGGTAAATAACAAAATAAGGTAATTCTTCTCATTCGTTTTGAAAAGCATTCCCAAAATGTTTTTTCCCCTTAAATATTTTATAATGTATCGTTGGATTCCGAAAGGATACAACAGTTTTACGGAGGTTAGCCATGCAGGTAGAGCAATCTAGTTGGACCGAGTCTGGAAAATGGGTAGCAGAACCAGTAAAACTCGGTGGGTCTGCGCAGTTGCTACTGGTTTTCGGCGATAGGATTCATCTCGGCCGGTTACAGTTTCTCGAGGAAATAAAAAAATCCTACCCAAGGGCAACGATAATCGGCTGCTCAACGGCGGGAGAGATTATCGGCACCCGCGTTCTGGACGGTTCGGTTATATCAACTGCGGTTGAGTTCGAGCACACTGCTTTAAGAACAGCAGTGGCAAAATTGCCGAAGACTGAGAAGAGCTATGGTGCCGGACGCGAACTTGCTCATTCGCTGGAAAAAGATGGACTCGTTCATGTGTTTGTATTGAGTGAGGGAATCAACATAAACGGAAGCGAGCTTGTGAAAGGACTCTATGAAAATCTACCTGAAGGTGTTACCGCGACAGGCGGATTAGCCGGCGATGGAGAGGATTTTAAGGAAACTCTCGTCTTATGCGACAACATCATTGAGCCAAACAGGGTAGTCGCAGTCGGATTTTACAGCGACAGGCTGAAGGTAGGATACGGCTCTCTTGGAGGATGGGACCCTTTCGGACCGGAAAGACTGATAACTAAATCTTCCGGCAATGTCCTTTATGAGATGGACGGAAGTCCTGCACTCGATTTGTATAAAATGTATCTGGGTGAGCATGCTAAAAAGCTTCCATCCTCCGGGCTGCTTTTCCCACTGACTTTGAGGACGGAGAAGGACGAAAGGGGTGTAGTTAGAACGATTTTGTCTGTAAATGAAGAAAAGCAGAGCATTACGTTCGCCGGCAATGTGCCGATGGGCTCCTATGCTCGACTGATGAAGGCTAATTTCAACAGGCTGGTAGACGGTGCCGCCGGTGCGGCAAAGACCAGCTACGAAGCCCTTGGGTCCAGTTCCCCTGAGCTTGCTCTTCTGGTGAGCTGTGTTGGACGGAAGATGGTCCTCAAGCAGAGGATTGAAGAGGAAGTCGAAGCGGTAAGAGATATACTGGGGACCGGAACCGCACTAGCGGGTTTTTACTCTTATGGGGAGATATCGCCCTTCACTCCTGGCGCAAGATGCGAACTCCATAACCAAACAATGACTGTAACGACTTTTTTGGAGAATTAAAAAGTGGAAAAACTCCATAGTCTATTAAGAAGACAGATCGCCAAGAAATTCAAGAGTATAGATTTAGTCCCGGACGAAGTTAAGGGATTCCTGAAGCTAATCAGTGATGCATACTTCGAGTTTGATACCGACAGGGAAATGCTTGAGCGAACCATAGAGCTCAGCTCGAAGGAGCTTCTGCAGGCAAATAACAAGTTGCGGGCAATATTCCAGGCAATACCCGATCTTTTCTTTCTTCTTGATTCAGAGGGCGTAATACTCGAATCTAGAACCGGGAGCGCCACCGACCTTTTCGTGCTGCCTGAACAACTCATCGGGAGCAGCTTGTACGACGTCACACCTGACAGCGTGTCAAAGCAGTTTAAAGAGGCAATTCAGAAAATTAGGGAAGGCGAACAGTCAGTAAGAATTATATACGGATTGAATGTACATGATAATGAAAGCTATTACGAGGCCAGATTGCTGCCAGCTCAGGATAATAAAATTATCGCCATTATAAGAAACATCACCGTTGCCAAGCGTGCCGAGGAAGAATTAGAGAAGATGGCACTTTTTGCCAAAAAAAATCCTGCACCTGTCCTAAGACTCAATGCTCAAGGAATTGTTCTACTTGCAAATGACGGGGCTAAAGAGCTATTTAAGGGACAAGAACTTATTGGAATGTCCTGGTACCACCTCTGTCCGGTAACCCCTGCCGGTATTGTCCAGAAATTGATCGGGGGAGAAGAGTCGACTATCATCGAGGCTGAGATCAACTCGAAATATTTCATTTTCAATCTGATCTCCATTCCCGAATATTGTTTCTTCGATGTCTATGGAACGGATATAACCCAGCGCAGGCAGGCAGAAATAGCCCTCGGCGAAAACCTGACAAGGCTTGAGAAGAAAACACGTTTTGAGTCCATAATTAATTCCATAACAAAGAGCGTGCACCAATCTATCGACCTCGACAATGTTCTTGAAAATGCTGTCGAGGCGCTTAGAGGAAACATGGACAGAGTCGAATATACGGGTATTTATCTGGTGGAAGGCAATAATGCGGTGTTAAAAGCCTACCGGGGCTTTCCCGACTGGTTTGTAGAGCGTACCAGAAGAATCCCCTACCCCAAGGGTTTTACGTGGAAAACCATCTTAGACGGAGAGTCGCGATACTGTGCCGATACAGAAAAGGACGAGTTCTTGGGCCCTGCGGGAAGGGAAGTGGGCACGAAAAGCTACATCTCGATACTGCTGGTTATAGAGGAAGACGTCATAGGAACAATAAATATAAATTCGCTTGAGAAAAACGCATTTGACATAGAAGAAAGGGTCCTACTTGAAAACGTTGCCCGTCAGGTTTCAGTGGCGATAAGCAACGCCAGGAATGCAGAGGAGAAGACGAAGCTCATCAACAAGCTAGAATCAGCCCTGGATCAAGTCAAAGCGATACAGGAAGAGTTGGTCGTAAAGGAAAAACTCGCCTCCTTGGGAGCGTTAATTGCAGGAATTGCGCATGAAATTAAGAACCCCCTTAACTTTGTCAACAACTTGTCTGAACTCACGGCCGAATTGGTTGAGGAATTGCGGGACGAAGTAAAAAATGGAAAGGAGAATTTAGGCTCAGAAGCTTACGAAAATTTAGAGGATATCCTGAACACTATCGATGAAAATCTTAAAAAGATAAACCAACACGGCAAGCGTGCCGACCGTGTGATTCATAGCATGCTTCAGCATTCCCGAGGCAGGGCCGGGGAACGGCAGGAAACTGAAATTAATGACCTGCTGGACGATGCCGTAAACCTGGCCTACCATGGCATGCGCGCACAGGACGCTTCTTTCAACACCAGTATAGAAAAAGACTACGACAATTCGGCAGGCAAAACCTTTATCGTTCCCCAGGATATAAGCAGAGTCTTTTTAAATGTCCTTTCGAATGCGTTTTATGAAACGCATAAAAAACGATCGGTAATGGGAGACGGTTTCTTGCCGAAGCTTTGCGTGACCACCAAAGGCTTGAGTAATGAAATCGAAATCCGTATTCGCGATAACGGCAATGGCATACCTGAGCAGATTCTGGACAAGATTTACAATCCTTTTTTCACAACCAAGCCTACCGGTCAAGGCACGGGCTTGGGCCTATCCCTTAGTTATGATATCATCGTCCATGAACACAAGGGCAAGATCAAAGTGGAAACCCGAGAAGGAGAGTTTACCGAGTTTATCATTATCTTGCCGAAGGACGAAGACCATAAAATGGGGGTAAAGACTATCTTATTGGATTAAGTAACATAAGGGGATATAAACTTAATCCGGAAAATTTATCAGCTTCCTTGTTTGGTTAAAAAAAGCTTATTCTCGTAACGGTCACTCAATCTGTTGAGTATTGCTCGTCTGTGAAATAAGTAGTTTCAGTTTTTAACATTAAAAATCAGCCCAGGAATTTACCGCCAAAAGGAGAGTGGTTACAATGGAATTAAGAATTATAAAGCAGGATTGTGACTTAACACATTTGGCGCTTGTCGGAAGGATTGATTTAAAGAGTCTTGAGGCTCTTGATAATCGCTTCACGGCACTTGTCGTAGCAAGACGTAAGCCTGCCTTGGTTGATTTATCTGAAGTGGATTTTTTGGCTTCGATCGGTTTACGTATGCTTTTAACGGCAGCAAAAGCCTTAAGCTCCCGTGGTTCAAAAATGGTGCTTCTAAGCCCCCAACCCGTGGTTGAAGAAGTGCTGAGGACTGTCGGTTTTGATAAAATCATGCCAATAAGGCACGATTATAATAAAGCAATTGAAGCACTTCAAAACCCCTCCGCATAGAGAGGGCGATATGCCAAAGTGAAATCATAAGACGTATATTACGTATTAGTCCTTTTCAGAATGAAGGCGACTTGTATGGCCTTCCAAAAATTAGGGCCTGTGCTGAACTTGTCTCCGTATTAAGAAAATCAGGAGCTAAGACGTTTAGAGAAATTCGTGGCTTGCGGTTGGATTAAATTTTCAGTCGTTATGTCATCCCAGAGGACTCCCCGCCAGACTTGTCCTCGAAAGTATTTGTCGGGCAAACATGCGGGGACAGGCTCTGTCAGGGATCCAGAGACAAAAAATGAAGAATCAATTTACTTGACGAAAACGAAGAAAAGGACAAGAACAACGAAGTTCATTATAAGGGAGGCGGCAAAGACGGTTCAAAAAATAAAAAGAAAGAAGAGCAAAAAGAAAAATAACTCATTTATTCACGCCTGACCCCCTTCTATTCTTGGGGAGTCGTTCTCTCGTGATTTTATCAAAAATGTGGATCTTTTCGGGCGGAATTTTAAAG
>JBAUII010000108.1:0-3789 GCA_049682815.1 Thermodesulfobacteriota bacterium
TAACTATGACATTCATTCTCCTAATGCAATTTTTGGAATGCCGTTCAAGTCCTTTTCATTCTGAAAAGGATTATTGAAAATAAATCTATTCATCAAATTGTAAGAATTCTATACTCGAAATATATGCCTTCTACAATTGAGTGCAACGAGGAATCAATCAAAAGCATTTTCGCGAAGCAGCTTCGATACACGAGAGATAACACGTTAGACTTATGAGATTGCCTCGCCATCGCTCGAAGCAACTTATGAAACTCTAAAACACTATTTAAACCCACTAACAACCCTAAATTTAATTTTACTCGGCTATCTTTAACACCAAATTTTCAAGGGCCATCTGTTTATTGGCGTTTAAACGAAGAATAGAGTTGGACACCTGTTCGGCAAAATTCAGTTTTTCCAATATTTTCTCCAAACTGTGCCTGCTTGCATACTCTCGCGATACCGGGATTAAATCCTTGTTGATAACCAAATCCTCGCCCAGACCGATCTTCACATTTATCAGATCACGAAGCCATAGCAAGATAAATTCTAAATATATCTTGAGTTGCTCATTGTCGTTATTGGACGACCCATTAAGAATAGACTCCACAACACCGAGCACTGAGGAAGCAGAATCGGTTTCAACCTGTGATAATCTTCGAATCAGCTCGTTCCTATCTGAAAGAATTTTATCATCTAAAGTCAATGCCCTGCCTAAACTCCCTTCGGAAAGAAATGCAATCAAGTTTGATTCTTCACCCGAAAGGCCTCTCCCGGTTTTAAGTTCTTCCACGATAAGCTCAATTGGGATACACTCAAATCGTAATGACTGGCACCTCGAACGGATTGTCGGAAGTAAAGACTGAGGACTTGACGTTAGAAGAATTATGATCGATTCATTCGGCGGTTCTTCGAGAGTCTTCAGGAAAGCGTTCTGTGCACTATGGCTCATTCTGTCTGCCTCATCGACTATGGCAACCTTATACCTTCCTTCAAAGGGTTTAAAATAAAGCCTGGCTTCGACATCTTCGCGTATTTGATCAACTTTAATATCTCTCAAGCCTTTGTACTCGATCACAAAAACGTCGGGATGAATACCCTTATCAATCTTCCTGCACGAGTTACAATCGCAGCCTGCCTTGTTTGACTTCACATTTCTCGGCGACACCGGTGTCAAGCAATTCAAAAACTTTGCAAACCCGAGGGCTACGAGCCTTTTTCCCACTCCATCCAGACCAAAGAAAAGATATGAATGTGAAACCCTTCCTTCAGCAACAGCGCGCCGTAATAGATCCTTTTGTAAGTCGTGGCCGATTATGTTATTAAAGTGCATGTCAATCAAAGCTGATCGTGTATAGTCTAACTTCCTCAATATGAATGACGACATTCATTCTCACATTCTCGCCATATCGTGAAAGAAAGCACAAGCTCCTCAAAATTCTCGCGGTAATGCCAATTGAACGACCAGTACCCTCCAGCCATCGAACCTTCCATTATTTTGAATCTAAATGTGAGAGAACCAGGCTGCGTATCTCATCCTGCAAAACACTCAGATCCTTCGCGGCATTTAATATTCTTATCCTGTCCGGCTCGTCTTTTGCTATCAACATGTACCCCTGTCTTACACGCTCATGAAAATCAAGGGGCTCGTCATCCATTTTAGTTCTGTCATCCCTTTCGTCCAACCTGGACAACCCCTTCTTAACGGGGATATTTAGGAGTAGTGTAAGCTTGGGGTGTACTTCTAGTGCGGATGCCTTTGCGAGCCTTTTCACGAGTGTGAGGTCAAGCCGGCGTGCGTATCCTTGATAGACAATAGTAGAATCATAGAACCGGTCACAAATTACTATTTGACCGTCCTTGAGTTTCGGAATAATAAAGTCTTTAACATGCTGGGCCCTGTCCGCACAAAAAAGGCATAGCTCTGCGATTGGTTCTAATTCAAGCTCTCTCTCCTCCAAAATCATCCGTCTTATTAGTTTTCCCAAGGCACCCCATCCAGGCTCTCTGGTGAGTGTTACTGTATAGCCCTTCAGTTCAAGAAATTCCTTTAGAAGCTTAGCCTGTGTACTCTTCCCACTACCCTCGATACCCTCAAATGTTATAAACATATTGGGCCCCTCAAAACGATTATAGTTAAGTTCCATATTCTTTGGCTTTCGCAAAAGAGTTACTTAGGAATATTTATAACTCATTAACAGGATTCAGGAATCCTACCATAAGATTGAGAACGTTGTAAAATCTGTTTAACTGGTCAAGGCATATCCCGAAAAATGCCGCCCAGGTTCATGATCCTTTCTCGTTTAAACATAACTAGACACTTACATGCGCGCTCTGAACTATTTCAAAGATGCTGCTGTCCTTTTACCGATATTCTTTGAAACTTTGGCGGTATAAAATCGAGTGTCCGAGTACAGGTATTTTCACGAGTCCTAAACGCATTGTCATGGCTGAAAAATGTAATCGGGCATATAATTTATCTTCTGCACTCGTCTATAAAGACCCTGAAAATTCTTTTCGAAATTTCACTTGATTCCAACTCGGGGTGCCACTGGACTCCCACTACAAATGATTCGACGGATTCCACGCCCTCAATAACGTCATCCGGAGATTTAGCACAGACCCTTAGTCCGCTTCCCAACACCTTCACGGACTGATGATGATAACTCCTAGTAGTGAAGGATTCATAATTCACAATTGCCCTAAGTCGCGTTCCTTCAAGCAGATGTATCTCATGTTCAGACCCGTCTTCATGGCAGAGTGCGCCGGGTAATTGCGAACCTATGTCCTGATATAGCGATCCTCCAAAGAAAACATTTATGAGCTGCATCCCTCCGCAAATGCCCAAAACCGGCAGCTCATTTCTTATGGCGTTTTTCAGCGCTGTAATTTCCGATTCTGTTCTTTCAAGACTCATTGGCCTCAGCTTGGTATGCGGCTCCTCATTGTAAAACTTAGGATCCATATCCCTTGAACCAGGGAGTAAGAGACCATCAATTTCTAAGAACACCTCTTCAAATAAACCGATTTTTTCAGGGATAGAGGGAAGAAGAACAGGAAGTCCTCCAGCATCTGCTACAGCCAAAGCATACTTGCTTTCTATTTGAAAACTCCCATCTTTGATATCTGTAGTTATGCCTATAAGCGCTTTGGATTTATTCATCGGACTAAATTTAACAAAAATCCTGGGCTTACGCTAACTCCACGTTGATCGCATAACGATCGATCCTTTCCGGAAGTGTCACAAAATCGCTCAAAACAGTATTTATGGTAGTATTTTCCCGAATCAAAAATGAAAATAATTAAATCTCTGCTTGTTGCCTTATTTCTTATCCAATTTTCAATGCTTCTGCTGTCGGGTTGCGAGCGATTATTTAATCCTTTTACAGGCGAGTGGAAGGCGGGTATCCTCTCACTCGAATTTAAAGCAGATAAAGAATTCAAACTTATCATAGGTGATACTATTTCAATTAACCTGAAGGGGAAATACAGCTATAATAAGGATACACTATTTCTAAATATCGATGGTGGCAGCACTGTAAGTTTTTCCTATGAATTTGACAAAGAGAAGAACGAACTCTTATTGACTCCGGAAGCAGAATTCGAATATATTAAAACTGCTGTAAGGTTTCGCAGGGAATGATTTTACAGGCGAGGACTCTAATCTCTTTCAGAATGAAAAAAGACTTCAACGACATTTCAAAAATTGCGTTAAGAGGATGAATGTCATACTCAGTCATGCTGAACTTGTTTCAGCATCTCCTGTTTCCTTTAGATCCTGAAATAAATTCAGGATGACCGGGCTGCGGA
>JBAUII010000109.1:0-4459 GCA_049682815.1 Thermodesulfobacteriota bacterium
TATTCATCGTCGCCGTGATCTCCACAAAGCAGGGGAAGGGTTTAATTGCCTTCTGTCTAATCTGGATATTTGCGACACTTGCGCCATCGGCCACCGTTTCAGTCACAAGTTTAGCCTCCGCGCCCCTGGCAGAGAGATACCTGTATATTGCATCAGCCGGTTACTGCATGATTATCGGTTATCTACTATTTGAAGTAGCAAAAAGGATTGGCAAAAGCAAGATCGCTTTTGCGCCGATCATAATAGTAATTTCAATCTGTCTATTTTTTACTCTTCAAAGACAGCACGTGTGGAAAGATAACTTGTCACTTTGGAAAGACACCGCATCCAAATCATATTATCACGCCCTACCCCACTCGAATTATGGATATGCACTGGAAAAAGCCGGTAGGACCGATGACGCCATAAAGCAATATGAAATCGCCCTTGATCCAAGTGTCAGAGACTCAAATAGAGGTAGGGCAATCACTGCAACGAATCTGGGAGTCTTATATCTCGATAAAGAAGATTATGCAAATGCCGAGAGGTGGTTTAGGAAAGCCCTAAAGTACGATCCCGCTTACGGAAGACCATATTATCATATGGGTCTTATACACTATATAAAGGGTGAATTAACAAACTCGGAGTCAGAATATAGAGTAGCAGCTAAATACCTGGAAAAGACCTTTGAGATATATCGGTATTATCCAAAGGCAGATCTACTATTTGCGAAAGTTTACTTCAACCTCGGTTACAATGACAAGGCAAAACGGCACGCTAAAAAGGCATTACAAGGCGGTCTGAGCGAAGCTTTATCCAAAGAGGCCATGGAAATCCTAAATATAAATGATAATAAAAGTAATCAAAAACCAAATTATAACACAAGCGAGTAGCCATTTGTCGTTGAAAAAGGAATCTGTGGGATCACCCATCTTCAAGGTTTTTACTAAATACAAGTAACGGATGACGCCAAAGCCTACGAACGGAATTGTGATCAAAAACTCCCAAGTCCCCCTCATAAACGAGTAGAGAGAGTAGGAAACGATCGCAGCTATTCCGAGGAATACCAAAAGCCGATCAAGATACACCACCTTGTATCTGCCTAGAACCTCCCTTAACTTATTGTCTTCTTGTCGCGACCCAAGCTCAAAACGTCTTTTCCCAAATGCGAGGAGCAGTGAGAGTATTACGGTCATGATAATAAGCCACGACGAGACATTAACCGAAGAAGCAGCTCCTCCGGCTTCAACCCTCAGCAAAAAACCGATAGCAATGCTAACGGCGTCGACGAACACGATGTACTGAAGAAACAGAGAGTAAGCCATGTTAAGGAGAAGATAGACTATGAGAAAAAAGATAAAGGCCTTACCGAAACTTAGTGAGAGCACTATCGATATGACAAATGTCAAACATGCCAAAATTATTGCAGATCTATTACCTAGGGTATCCGAAGCAATCGGACGAAATTTCTTAGTAGGGTGGCCAATGTCCTCCTGTTTATCAAAAATATCGTTTATTATATAAACGGTTGAAGAGACAAGAGAAAACGCCATGAACGCTTGTACCATCATTAAAAAAAAGTCAGGACTTGAAAGTAACACGTCGCCAAAAAAGGGAGGAGCAAGAACCAATAGATTCTTTACCCATTGATGCATCCTAAGAGCAAGGAGATAGGTTTTAAACGAACCCTTCATCGAGGTATCATTCTACTAATTTTTTATCCAACGGCAACGATGATGAACACTCTTCGCCGATAAATTATGAATTATTTACTCCGACATAAATTCTTCAAGATAGCCCATCGTGGTGCGAGTGCGTATGAGCCCGAAAACACCCTTCGATCGTTTAAACTGGCGTTTGATATGAAAGCCGATATGATAGAGCTCGATGTTAGATTGTCTAAAGACGGACATCTTGTGGTTATTCACGACAGTACCGTCGATAGGACTACAAACGGACGAGGTTATGTTAAGGATATGACACTCGAGGAGCTCAAGAAACTCGATGCCGGCAAAGGTGAAAAAATTCCAACCTTAAATGAAGTAATCGAAGTTGGCATAGAAAAAACGAAATTCGCAATTGAAATAAAGGAGCAAGGAACGGCGGAAAAGGCTATAGGCCTGATAAAGGAATATAAACTGTTAGATGACGTATTCATCATATCTAAGAACCGGGAGTTCCTCAAAAACGTGAAAACCCTGGAAGGAGCTATAAGAACCTGCCTAATTACGGTTTTTTCCTGTACTTCAATAAATTCCGGTAGGGAATCTCTTGCTGATGCCATCGCACCATTTCACTTCTTCGTCAGTAAAGGCCTGGTGAAAAAAGTACAGAGAAGTGGTCTGTTTTTATTTACATGGGTTGTAGACAGCGAAAAAAGGGCTCTATGGATGAAAGATATAGGAATAAATGGAATAGTTACGAATAGACCGGATATCATTTAGTTTTCCCTTACCGCCTTGACTTGCATTCCTTTGTTTCTTATTTTTATTCAAAGGATACGATATGGGGATTCTTAGAGAAATCAAATCAGACTTTAATGCAGTATTTGAAAGGGATCCAGCCGCAAGGACTAAACTCGAGGTTATATTCACCTACTCCGGATTTCAAGCAATATTTTTTCATCGCTTGGCACACTGGCTCTGGGAAAAAAGAATGAAACTGATCGGTAGATGCTTATCGCATCTATCTAGATTTACCACGGGTATTGAGATCCATCCCGGCGCGAAAATCGGAAATAGCTTCTTTATCGACCACGGGATGGGGGTTGTGATAGGAGAGACGTCTGAGATTGGAGACAACGTGACTATATATCATGGGGTTACTCTTGGCGGCACCAGCTTCACTAGGGGAAAGCGTCATCCAACAATCGAAAATAATGTTACTATCGGCGCAGGCGCAAAAATTTTAGGCCCACTCAAGATCGGGAACAACAGTAAAATCGGGGCAAACTCCGTCGTAATCAAAGACGTACCCCCAAATGCTACGGTCGTCGGAATCCCCGGAAAAATAGTCACAAAAGAAGAATTCCCCGTTTATTCAGGCCTTGAGCACAATAAACTGCCAGACCCGGAAGCACTTATGCTGCAATCGCTGGTAGAACAAGTAAACAAACTTGAACAAAGGATTAATACTTTAGAAAACGAACTTAAAGAAACTAAAGAAGAAAACAGGGTCTTAAAGGTTGTCAAAACAAAGTGAATATGAGCCTGATTTACCTTGACTATAATGCAACAACCCCGATGGATCCCCGTGCCTTGGAATCGATGATTCCTTTCATGAGAGAGCATTATGGAAACCCTTCTAGCATCCACTCATATGGAAGCCGGGCAAAGGCGGCCCTTGATGAGTCCAGGGAACGGGTTTCAGACCTCATTTCTGCAAAGCCTAAAGAGATTGTCTTTACATCAGGCGGAAGCGAGAGCAACAATGCTGCAATAATTGGAGCGGCGTATGCCCTAAAGGAAAAGGGCAACCACTTAATTACCGCCAAGATTGAACACGCATCAATCCTTGAAACCTTTGGGTTTCTGGCCCATCACGGTTTCAGAGTAACCATTCTTGGGGTAAACGAACATGGCCTCATTGATCTGGATGAGCTTCGAGAATCGATAACGGACGAAACTATTCTCGTCTCAGTAATGTTCGCCAATAACGAAACCGGTGTCGTAATGCCAATCGATGAAATTGGAGCGTTAGTGAAGGAAAAAGGGGTCGTATTTCACACCGACGCTATACAAGCGTTCGGGAAGATGGATATTAACTTGAATGATAGTCCTGTCGATATGCTTTCGATATCATCCCATAAAATGTACGGACCCAAAGGTGTTGGCGCATTATGCATAAGAAACGGGCTAAGAATAGATCCACTTATTTACGGTGGAGGACAGGAGAGAGGAAGGCGCTCTGGTACTGAGAATGTACCCGCAATTGTTGGGTTCGGAAAGGCATGCGAGATCGCTAAAGAAGAACTGAAGAGTCAGAAGTCAGGAGTCAGGATTAAGGGGATGAGAGATAAACTTCATAAAGGTATTACAGATAAAATTGATTGTCTAAAGCTAAATGGTCATCCGGAGATAAGACTTCCCAACACACTAAATCTAAGTTTCGAAGATGTGGAGGGTGAGTCACTGGTAATGAGCCTTGACCTAGAAGGAATAGCTGTATCGACAGGTTCTGCATGCTCTGAGGGAAACGTTGACCCATCCCATGTTCTCCTTGCTATGGGTTTATCCAAGCAACAGGCGTCTTCGTCGATTAGATTCAGCTTTGGAAGGTTTAATGAGGAGAGAGACGTCGACAGGGTTCTTGAGGTTCTGCCCGGAATTGTGGACAGGATAAGACAAGTTAAAAAGAGTGCGACGGTTAAAAAGATAAGTGCTTAGAAATAAATCAGAGCTCAGAGTCTGAAACGAATGCCCAACGACATAACCAAAGGGTCTGCCAAGCGAAAAATTACCATTATTTCACCGGGAGACGT
>JBAUII010000110.1:0-33645 GCA_049682815.1 Thermodesulfobacteriota bacterium
GAATATATGCGCAATTCAGTTGAGTTGACAACGCGCTGGGCTAGGCTATGTAAGGAGGGAAAAGGGGATTGTGAGAACGGACTTTTTGGAATAGTGCAGGGAGGTGTTTTTCCCGAACTTAGGCGAAGATCGGCGGACGATCTACTCGAAATTAATTTTGACGGTTATGCGATTGGAGGGCTGGGTATAGGTGAATCAAAGGATAAAACGTTTGAAATGGCTGAGATAACCGCTACAAACATCCCTTATGAGAAGCCAAGATATCTCATGGGACTAGGATCACCTGAGGATATGGTTGAAGCGGTTTCGATCGGTATTGATTTGTTTGATTGCGTTGTACCTACAAGAAATGCTAGAAATGGTACTGTCTTTACAAATCAAGGAAAACTGGTTATAAAGAATGCCCGATACGGAGAAGACAAATCCCCGATTGATGAAGAATGTGATTGCTACACTTGCAAGACATTTTCGAGAGCATATCTGAGGCATTTATATATGAATAGAGAGATACTAGCTATGAGGCTGCTCACTTTTCATAATCTTTATTATTATTCCACTTTGATGAAAAAGATCCGGGAGTCATTAATAAGGGGTGAATTTCAAAGTTTTAAAACTGAACTTAAATCAAGGGGGGATCGAGTATCTTGATAAATTTTATACTGATTACATCGATAGCCGTTTTTCTTATTGGATGTCCAATGCAGCCAGGTACCGAAGGAGGGGGAGGTTCTCAATTTGTGGCGTTTATTCCTTTCATTCTCATATTCGTTATTTTTTATTTCCTGATTCTTAGACCACAGCAGAAACAGAGTAAGCAAAGACAGGAGATGCTTAAGAGCATAAAGAGGGGGGATAACGTTATAACATCCGGTGGACTGTATGGTAAGGTGTTGAATATTGTCGATGATGTAATAACACTCGAGATTGCTAAGGGTGTAAGTGTTCGTGTCTCGCGGGCGGGAATTTCAGGTCTAGCGGGAACGAACGGTGAAGATGATAAGGCGAAATAGGAGAGGTCTCAAAAATGAATAGGGTATCAAGAACGTGGATAGCCATAATCTTAATGATTACAGTGCTTTCGATAATACTTTTAATGCCTACGTTCTTAGGTGATAACCTTCCAAAGTGGTGGGGCAAGGTGTTCCCAGATAAAGGTATAAGGCTAGGACTTGATCTTAAGGGGGGAGTCTTCTTACTCCTTGGCGTTCGAGCAGACGAAGCTATCGATCACGAACTGACCAACATGAAGGATTTGATAAGTGAGGGGTTGAATAAGGACAAGATTCTCGTAAAAGGATATGAAAAGAGCAATAAAACTCTCGTGATCGAGTTCTTTTCAAAAAGTGATCTTGAAAGGGCGAAACAATTAGAAGATGACTATAAAGATATAGCCACCATCGATGAGGATGGTTTATCGCTGAAACTAACACTCAAAGATGGTTATATCACAGAGTTGCAGAGGAGAGCAATAGATCAAGTTAGAGAGGTTATTGAAAATCGAGTAACTGAGTTTGGCCTGGTTGAGCCATCAATCCAGCGGGCTGGCACCGATAGAATCATAATCCAGGTTCCGGGCGCATCTGCATCTGACAGGGAAAGGATAATCAATATCATTAAACGAGAAGCGGTTTTGGAGTTTAAGATTGTTGAAGACACCGGTCCTTCTAAGGAGACGCTTCTTGCGAAATATGAAGTTTCCACCCCGGAGGAGTTGGTCCAAAAAGGTCTTAAGTTACATACTGGTGAGACGGGAAACCAGAACGAAAAATACTTTGTTACCGAAAATGAGGCCCAAGTTACTGGACAATATCTTTCAGATGCAAGATTAACATTCGATGAATTTGGACGACCATCCGTAGGTTTTAATTTTAGGGGGGAGGGTGCGACTAAGTTTGGAGCTCTAACTGAAAAAAATAAAAACCGCAGACTGGCTATTGTGCTTGATGGCGTTGTTAAATCAGCTCCTGTGATCGAGGAAAGGATTACATCCCGCGGTATAATCCGAGGGAGTTTTACACTTGAGGAGGCAAAGGATCTTGCCCTGGTACTTCGTTCAGGAGCGCTCCCTGTTCCCGTAAATGTTGAGCAGGAGCGTACAGTTGGACCTTCGCTTGGCAGAGATTCGATTGACAAAGGGAAGCTTTCTATGATGGTTGGCGCAGGTCTGGTTGTAATATTCATGATTGTCTTTTACAAATTTCAGGGTGTAATCGCAAATGTTTCCCTTGCTCTTAATATGCTCTTTATCATGGGATTCCTCTCAGCATTTGGCGTCACATTGACGCTACCGGGTATTGCTGGGCTTGTTCTCACCCTGGGAATGGCGGTGGACGGAAATATTATCATTTTTGAACGGATAAAAGAGGAAATTAGAGTTGGGAAGTCCCCGCTGGCTGCAATAGATGCGGGATACAGCAGGTCTCTATGGACTGTACTTGATGCTAATATCACCACCCTTCTTACCGGCCTTATCTTATTCTGGTTTGGAACCGGTCCGATTAAGGGTTTTGCGGCTACTCTATGTATTGGAATCGTTTCTACTGTATTCAGTAATGTCATCGTGGCTAGAATGATAACGAATTTTTTCTACGCCGAGAAGAAGGCTCTCGCCTTGAGTATTTAGATACACATCGGAGGTTAACTTACGTTGGAGATACTATCTGATACACATGTAGATTTTGTCGTGAAGATGAGGAAGGCTCTACTGGTTTCACTTTGTTTAATCATAATATCGCTCCTGTCGCTCGTGTATCATAAGGGGCCAAATTGGGGTGTTGAATTTATTGGTGGAACAGAGCTGCAAGTTAAATTTCCAAAGAAAATTCAGTCTGAGGAGCTAAAGTCGACCTTAACAGATGCTGGGTATCCGGCTGAATCTGTTCAGGGGATCGGCCTAACTGGCGATAATGAGTACTTGATTAGATTTTCTCCGGAAGTCGTCGATTTTCAAAAAATTCAGGAGTTTCAAGGCAAGCTTGTCGATATGTCCAAAAATTCTACAATCTTCAATGGGGCCTCGATATTGAGACTAGACTTCATAGGACCTAAGGTCGGGAAGGAGCTTATTGAGAAGGCTGTATTTTCAATTATATTGGGTTGTGTCGGCATACTGATTTATTTAATTTTTAGGTTTGAGTTCGCATTTGCTATGGGAGCTGTTATCGCACTAATCCACGATACTGTGATCACGTTGGGAGCAGTATCTATCACAAATAAGGAGTTCACACTTACCATTGTAGCCGCGCTGCTCACTGTAATTGGATATTCTGTAAATGATACTATCGTTATTTTTGACAGGATAAGGGAAACCTTCAAAAGAACCAAAGAGAAGGGATTTAAAGCGATTGTTAATGAAAGCATCAATCAAACTCTTTCGAGGACAATATTAACTGGGGTAACGGTTTTTCTCGTATTAATTCCACTGTATTTTCTTGGGGGATCTGTAATCCATGACTTTGCCTTTGCGCTGATAGTTGGGGTTATAGTCGGAACCTATTCGTCTATATTTGTTGCTACTGCATTTATGGTCTATTGGAGACAGAGGAGAGGGACACTGTAAAGACGATATTTAGTGGATTAGCCCATTCACGTGTGAATCCAATCGCATGGAATATCTAGTTTTTTCGATTTTCTTGTTTGTAATGTTTATAGGCCTAATATCTATTCTATTTGGGTTCCCCGGGAACTTTCTAATACTTGCCAATTCCGTGCTATACGGCTGGTATGGTGGCTTTAAGGAGATTACTGTTAAGATTGTAATTGTCTTGATTGTGCTAGCGGTCTTAGGAGAGGTTCTTGAATTTGTTCTAGGTGTGATAGGCTCTAAAAAACACAAGTCAAGCACCAAGGCGATAGTTGGATCGATAGTAGGTGGAATTGTGGGTGCAGTTTGGGGTGCCGCTTTTCTTTTTGGTGTTGGTTCCATAATAGGCGCTTTCATTGGTGCTTTTGCGGGTGCCTTCGTTGTAGAATATGTTAGGATAAGAAATATCCACCAAGCACTGCAATCGGGCTGGGGTGCATTCGTCGGAAGAATGGGTGGAACGATCACAAAAGGAATATTCGCAATAACGATGATTTCAATAGCCGTTTTTTCGGTGATTGGGAAGTAATAGAAGAATTAAGGAGACGGAAGACAGAAGACGGAAGACGGGGGGACGGGAGAAAAGTTAAAGGGGAAAACTATGCGAGTAACGTCTGGATCCGTGCTCGGCAGAGAAGGCTTTATTAGGTGTTGGAAAAGCGTGAGAGAAAGATTAGCAGAAATAAAACAACGAGCTGAAAAGGACCTTGAAACCGTAGGTGAAGAGGTAATTCTTCAGAACTTGAAGGCCAAATATCTTGGGAGGTCTGGGATCATTACAGAACTTCTTAAGGGACTGAGAGATGTCCCCCCATCCGACAGGCGGCACATGGGTAAGCTGTTAAATGAGGTCAAGTTATATCTAGAGGAATTATTTGATAGAAAATTAAAATCAATAAAAGAAGACAAATGGAATAAGGCGCTTCTTAAAGAGCGATTGGATGTGACTCTGCCAGGTAGGGGTGTTCGTATAGGTGCAAAGCACCCTGTGACCCAGGTAATGGAAGAAATCATTGGCATCTATGAACGAATGGGGTTTCAGGTCGAGGAGGGTCCCGAGGTCGAATTGGATTATTATAATTTTGAAGCACTGAATATACCCCCCGATCACCCGGCACGGGATATGCAGGATACATTTTACATCTCTGAAGGTATAGTTCTACGCACTCATACCTCACCTGTACAAATAAGAGTGATGGAAAGGCAGCAACCTCCCGTGAAGATAATTGCGCCAGGCAAGGTTTATAGATGCGATAGTGATATATCTCATACGCCCATGTTTCATCAGGTCGAGGGTCTTCTGGTCGATGAAAAGGTCACGTTCGGAGATTTAAAGGGAGTCCTGACGGAATTTGCGAGAATTATGTTCGGTGAGGATCTAGGCGTCAGGTTCAGACCTAGCTTTTTCCCTTTTACCGAACCTAGCGCTGAATTGGATATAGAATGTGTAATTTGTGGGGGGAAGGGGTGCAGGGTGTGTAAGGATACCGGTTGGCTTGAGATTTTAGGATGTGGCATGGTTGATCCTGAAGTTTTTAAGAGTGTAAATTATGATCAGAGTAAATATAGCGGTTTTGCATTTGGCCTTGGAGTAGAAAGGATCGCTATGCTAAAGTTTGGAATAAACGATATAAGGTTATTTTTTGAGAATGACATCAGGTTTCTCAGGCAATTTACTTGAAGTTGTGCTTTATTATCAACAGTCTTTTAGATTGATAACTTACGCCTAGATAATTAGCACTACAGATTTCAAAAAAAAGAGTAATTATTAGTATGTGATGAAAGGGATCGCTGGTTAAAGAGCAAGGGTTCATTCTATTCAATGTCCTATCGATTAAATTATAGTTTTTTTAAAGCAAGAAACGGAAATGAAAAAGGTCTATAGCTCAAACGACACTATGTTCCTCGGACATTTACGTAATATCCTTGAAAATGAGGGAATTTCGTGTGAAATTCTTCGGGATCATCTCTTAGGAACCATCGGGGGACTTCCCCCAGTTGAGTGCTGGGCGGAGCTTTGGGTTCTTGAAGACCACCAGCATGAAATCGCTTCGGAGATTATTAAGTCGGCCTTAAAAGGGAATGAACTGGAGAAAGATGGCCTTTGGAAATGTCGAGGTTGTGGGGAGGAGATTGAGGGACAATTTTTGGAATGCTGGAAGTGCGGGATCGGTAAATACGATTAGAATTAACAAAACATCCGTAAGAATCTTCGCTTTTAGAGTTTAACTTAAGTCATGACGTAGCATGTTAAGAGTTTTCTTTTGGGTCTATGCAAGATTCGTTTTCTATCCAACGCTAATCTTAAATATACTTCTGTGTAAGGTTATTGGCCTCAGAAATTGGTATGATCGAATTGACGAATATGTAATTCTTGGTGCGCTTCCATGTAAGCACGACATACCCAGACTCAAGAAGATGGGGGTCAGGGCGGTCCTGAATGTTTGCGAGGAGTATTCGGGTCCTGAAGAGGCATATGCAGCAGCGGGCATAGAACAGGTTAGATTACCAACGATTGATTATACGTCTCCTAGTTTATCAACGGTTCGTCAAGGAGTTTGTTTTATTGAAAAGTGTGTTTCAAGTGGTGATCTGGTATATGTTCACTGTAAGGCCGGACGTGGCAGGAGCGCAACAATAGTATTGTGCTGGTTGATTAAGGCAAAGAAAATTAAGCCAAATGAAGCAATGAACTTTCTTTTGGAAAGGCGTCCGCACGTGAATAAAAAACTGGATAAAAGGAAGGTTGTCAGAGAGTTTCTAGCGGAAGAATGTGACAAGAAAATCAAATCTAGATGATTAACCGCCTCTTTGATATTGTGATCGAGCTTGATTGGCGCTTTAATTTGGGGCTTAAGATCCCGACTGTCGGTTTTATAAAATATCATCACCAATGACAGTCCTAGGGGTTGTCCTACCCTCTTTACCAATAAATTGAGTAACGTAATTTACTATGGTAGTATCCCACTAATTTGATTTTATCCTTATAAAAGGAGTCTCATATGGGAGTCAAGCCGGATCACTGGATCAGAAAAATGGCCGTAGAGCATAAGATGATTGAGCCATTTGTCGAGGCACAGATGTCAAAAGGCGTCATATCTTACGGACTGTCAGCCTACGGTTATGACATCAGGGTTAGCGATGAATTCAAGGTTTTTACAAATGTTTATAACTCGGTTGTTGATCCAAAGGGTTTTGATGAAAAGTCATTCGTCTCAATAAAGTCAGATGTGTGTATGATCCCCCCAAATTCTTTTGCCTTGGCGCGGACAGTCGAATATTTTAGGATACCGAGGAGCACAATAACTATCTGTTTGGGGAAGTCCACGTATGCACGTTGCGGAATTATCGTGAATGTTACTCCGTTTGAGCCTGAATGGGAGGGATTCGTGACAT
This sequence comes from Thermodesulfobacteriota bacterium, assembly GCA_049682815.1. GTDB lineage: Bacteria > Desulfobacterota_D > UBA1144 > Nemesobacterales > CSP1-2 > DASWID01. The sequence goes on from JBAUII010000110.1 coordinate 6,980, forward strand.
TGGAGATATCAAACACGACTCCCCTTCCGGCAAAGATCTATGCAAATGAAGGGATAGCTCAGGTTCTGTTCTTTGAGGCCGATGAGGTATGTGAGGTTTCATATGCGGATAAAAAGGGTAAATACCAGAAGCAAATAGGCATAACTCCCCCCAAATTATAGAGCCATTTAATTGCAACTTTTTTTTCAACGGCTCTTGTTTTGGACATTAATTATTAGAAATAGAAATCACTTCCATTTTTATCATCAAACTCCCTTATTTTATATACTTTTATAACCCTTCATGGTATACTTTATGAGCTTTTGTCCTACTTACGGAGTTAGCCTAATTGGAAGTTAAAAAAGAATCCGAAGACAAGATATGTATAGAGGAAGATAACGCTTATACCGCTGAATCGATAAAGGTACTTCCCGGCCTGCAAGCCGTCAGAAAACGGCCGGATATGTACATCGGAGATACCAGCACGAGAGGGTTCCATCATCTTGTATTTGAGGTGCTAGATAACAGCGTTGATGAGGCCCTCGCGGGTTACTGCAATGAAATCACCGCTACCATCCATGTAGACGGAAGTATTACAGTTGAAGACAATGGTAGGGGGATCCCTGTCGATATGCATGCGGAAACCGGAAAGGCGGCAGCTGAAGTAGTAATGACGAGGCTACATGCAGGTGGGAAATTTGAGGGAAAGGTTTACAGAGTCGCAGGTGGGCTCCACGGCGTAGGAGTCACAGTGGTGAATGCCCTGTCGGAGTATTTGATTCTTGAAATAAGAAGGGACGGGCATGTCTGGTATCAAAAATATGAGCGTGGAGAACCCGAGGGGGATCTTAAGGAATCGGGAAAGACAAGCAGAAGCGGCACAAAGATAAGGTTCAAGCCAGACCCTCAGATTTTTGAGATTAGCGAATTTAATTATGACACACTTGCCCATAGGATAAGGGAGTTAGCCTTTTTAAACAGTGGCTTAAAGATTAAGTTGACTGATGAGCGCGATGCTAGAGAACAAGAGTTTTACTATGAGGGTGGTATCCGGGCATTTGTAGAAGAGCTAAATAGGAATAAGAAGCCACTTCACCCAGATCCTATATACGTATCTGGAGAAAAGGATGACACTATAGTAGAGGTGGCACTCCAGTACAACGATGGCTACACTGAAACTGTATTATGCTATGCAAACAATATCAACAATATCGAGGGGGGTACCCATTTAACGGGGTTTAGAGGAGCTCTTACGAGGACCATAAATAAATACGCTGAAGACAAGGGACTTCTTAAAAACGCAAAGGTTTCACTCAGTGGTGAAGATACCAGGGAGGGATTAATAGCGATTATAAGCGTGAAGCTCCGTGATCCAAAATTTGAGGGACAGACTAAGACGAAGCTTGGAAATACAGACGTTAAAGGTATTGTAGAAACGCTGCTTAACGATAAACTTGGGTCCTTTTTTGAAGAAAATCCTTCTGTCGCAAGGAAAATCATTGAGAAGACAGTAGAGGCTGCGAGGGCAAGAGAAGCGGCTAGGAAGGCTCGGGAGCTTACGAGAAGAAAAAGCGCTTTAGAGTCTGGTTCACTTCCGGGAAAGCTTGCCGACTGTCAGGAGCGCGACCCTCAACTTTGCGAATTATTCATAGTGGAGGGAGAGTCTGCCGGTGGGTCTGCCAAACAGGCTAGGTCGAGATATAATCAAGCTGTCCTTCCGCTTCGTGGAAAGATATTGAATGTCGAAAAAGCAAGATTCGATAAGATGCTCAGCAATGAGGAAATAAGAACGATGATCACTGTGCTGGGCACGGGTATAGGTAGCGAGGACTTCGACATATCTAAGTTGCGCTACCACAAGATTATACTCATGAGTGATGCGGATGTTGATGGTTCGCATATCACGACACTTATACTCACCTTTTTCTACAGACAGGTTCCAGAGATTATTGAAAAGGGGCATCTCTTCGTTGCACAACCTCCACTCTATAGGGTAAAGCATGGGAAAGAGGAGAGGTACCTGACCGACGATATTGAATTTGAAGATTACCTACTTCAGATTGGAACAGAGGGTGTGTCGCTTAGGGTAAGCGAGAACGGTAATGTCAGGGAGATAAAGGGTAACCGTCTACTTGAAATAATAAAGAAGTCGATTTCTTACGGAAAGATTCTTGAGAGGCTTGGTAAGTGGGGAAGGGATAGAAGAATCGTTGACGCATTCGCACGTAGAAAGGGATTCAGAAAGACGAATCTGAAGGTCGGTAATGAGTCTGAGCTCGATCTTCATTTGAAGGAAATAAAGGAATGGATTGAAAAGCGTCATACTGAGATTCAGTCACTCGATTGGGGACTAGCAGAAGATGAAGAGCATAATGCATCAAGGATTATTTATAGTTTCAAAGACAACGGCAGAAGAGGGAAAACTGTAATAGATTTCGACTTCATAAACTCTCCTGACTTTATTGAACTTAAAAACATCGCCGATGGGATACACCAACTGGGTGAACCGCCCTTCACAATACTCCAGGATGAGAAAGAAACTAAAGTCGACAACCTTAAGGAACTTACGGAATATGTACTTTCTTTGGGTAAGAAGGGTATGTTCATTCAAAGGTACAAAGGACTTGGAGAAATGAACCCGGAGCAGCTCTGGGAAACGACGATGAATCCTGAAACGCGCATCCTGAAGAAGGTTAATATAGAAGATACATTTCAGGCCGATCAGATTTTTACAATTTTGATGGGCGATCAGGTAGAACCCAGGAAGGAATTCATCGAGAAGAACGCACTCAACGTTACCAATCTGGATATCTAGTAAATAAGTAAGAATATTGAATACGTAGGCACAGACTTGTCTCCCTGATACCTGGTGCTTGCTGAGGGCGTATTAATCCAAATTTGACATTTCTTTATAACAATGGGTAGTGGAAGAGCGTCTGTAATTGTTCTAAGGGAGGCACAATAAAGGAGGAAAATTATGAATTGGTACATTGAGGTATTGAAAAAGTACGCAGTATTCGACGGGCGAGCCCATCGGACCGAGTACTGGATGTTTGTTCTCTTCAACGTCATTATCACAATCCTCCTCGGTCTGATCGACGGCCTTTTTGGCATATTGGGTGTGCTTAGCGGCATCTACGGCTTAGCCGTACTGATTCCCGGGATTGCCGTGTCGATTCGGAGACTTCACGACACTAATCGCAGTGGTTGGTGGCTGTTGATAAGCCTGGTACCGGTCATCGGCACTATTGTTCTCCTCGTCTTTATGGTGCAGGACACTCAGCCAGGCACGAATGAGTACGGTCCCAACCCCAAGGCTGCTACAGCCTAGCCTCTTAACCGACGCTGGGCACTCGGCTATTACGGTATGCTTGGTCGTTAGACTAAGGGCATAGCCATTGTTCTTCCGCGCTCGCGCCGTGCCTCCATGCCCGTGATTGGTCATTTGATCATTTGTCCCCCAACCTTACCCTCCCCTCAATTTAAAAGGGTGGGGTTAATGGGCAAATTTATTATCTCTACATGTGGGAGACAATAAGAATCTCCTCCCCCAACACGTTGGCGGAGGACTAAGGTGGGGGTTAAACCTCTCCACAACCCAATTCGTTGCTATGTTTCTAGTCATTTTCTATTAACCCCATCCTAACCTTCCCCCTTCCAAGGAGAAGGGATAGTCTAGATTTACTGCATTTTTACGTGAATTAAGGTACTTATAATAAATTATACAATCACCTTTGGCCTTGCTGGTTTGGTCACGACGAAAGGCTAAGGGTTCAGAGCGAACGGTGGATCAGGCTTTGAATCGGGGTAGGGAAACCCTCTTTTTACGCTGGAAAAGTTTTTTAAATCTAGGTGGTACTCGGGCTACCTTTCTTTTTTTATAATCAAAGAACACCATTCCGGTTTTGACCCTGGCAATCTCTCTTTTTCTCTTCTTCTCTGTGATCTTATAAATTAAATCGAATCCATATTTATTGAATTCGCTAATTGCTATTTGAATTTTTAGTACTTCGCCCCAGAATGCTTCTGACTTATATACGATGATGGCATCGGAAATAATGAGACCCGTTCCATAAACATTCATTTCCGTAAATCCGTGTTTTGCTAGAAACCTTACCCTTGCTTCATGGGTTAAACTTAGGACGGAGTCATGCCCAAGATGCCCACCGTAGTTTATATCGCTTACGCGCAGCGGTATGTCTGTGGAGAAAACAAACCTCTTTGGTAAATCCAGTTGAACCCTTGGCATATTTTTACTATCTTTTAAATGGCGGTAAATCATACACGATTTATCCTGATTTAAAATATTGATGAAGCATAGTTTTTGTTATTAAAAAAGGGGTTTTTTTATTCTATATTTGATACTAAAATGATTAGTATGTGTAAGGAGATTAGATCATGAGAAAGCAAGGAAAGGACCTATCGTCCCTGAAGGCTTTTTTCGGCCAACTTGTAAGGATTAGTTTCTTCGATCTGGGAATTGAAGATGAGGCGAATATCGCTTCATATTTAACTGATTTACTTTCGGGCTTTGCACGGACAGAAAGGCTATATAAGTTCAGGGATTCTGAGGGGAGACAAATTCAGACTGTAGTTGAAATGTTAATTAAAGATCAGGCTGAATCACAGGAAAGACCCGAATGGGAAAGGGAAATCCGAAAACACATTGGGGATTTTACCCTTTTTCTATCGGGTGTCTTCAGAGATTATGTCCTTAGTGGCTCGTACCTTAACTATTACATGGATGAGGGCGCCAAATCCTATCAGTTTGTATCAAGGTTTGACCTTGAAAGGGGCAAAGGGAATCCCATTGTGTTCAGCAAACTTTCGACGAATTTTGAATATTACTCTGGTGCCCTGGACTACATGAGGAGGGTGTACTTTAAGGCAGAAAAAACAAGCGATCCGTTCTCGACTATCGCAACTCAAGTTTCTAAAATTAAGCACTAGGTACCCATATAATCAATTGTGTTTGATTTAATAGGGAATTGTTTGTAGCTTGCTGCAGAGTCTCCCCCCCTCGCCGTCATTGGTCTAAATGTTAGATGATTCGTGGGCAAATATCTTGCGATATGGTGAGTAGATTTATTTTCCCTAATCCTTTTCGGAATGAAAAGGGCTTGAACGGCCTTCCAAAAATTGCGTTAAGAAAATTAGAAACGGAGACGTTAAAAAAAATTTGTGGGGTGTGGTTGGATTAAATTTTTTAGTCGGAGTTTATGATTTTTAGCAAATTTTTGGACAGCCTTGATTTTTGCTTCTTTGTATCAAGACAAAGAAGTTAGAAAGAAAAATCAGATACTTGAAGAAATTAATTGTATAGATTCTGTCCTTGAAATACCAAGCTTTTACTGGGATGACATCTGAGACATCGAGTTTGTATCATGAAACCCTGCCGCGTACTGCAAGGAGTTTCATTGGGTCTTAAAGCCTGACTAATACCTTAGCCGTTGTGTCTAAAATAGGGGAGAATCTCCTTTGACAAAGCTCTGAGCGAAGCCTGTCGGTCCGGACTAAAGTCCCTAAAAATAAAATGTGTCACACCGGCTACTATATACCTCTCAATTTTCTTGATTGCATCCGTCTTCGAGCCTGATATAACAAAATCCTCCACCATATCCCTAGAGTAGTATTTTGCTCCCATTTCCCTGAATCTCTTGATCATATCCGTATCATTTGGCATTATCTTTGTGTACTGAAGATCTCCATATTCTTCCGATATTTCTATATCGTATCCCGCCTCCTTAAGCAACTCAGGCCAGATAAGGGCATGCTTTACAGGTTCCAGTGTTTCATAGGCTTTGTCTTTATCATCGGCAATTGACAGAAATATATATATGCACTTGTCAAGCGGCGCTGTAGCTTTATCCCTTAATTTCATGCCCTCCTTTACCTCACTTAGCTTGTCTGAAAAAAGCTTAGGAGGCATCGCGTTTGTAACCCATCCGTCACCACATTCCCCCGCTAGTTTAAGAGCCTTCGGTGCAGTAGCAGCGACGTATATTGGAATTGACCTGTCGTTAAATGGCCTTATCCGTAATTCGGCTTTGGATAGTTTGTAAATTTCACCATCAAAATTCACTTGCTCACCCTTCCATAGTGAACGCATTATCTCTATTGATTCCCTTACACGAGTTAGGGGTTTGTTCCACTTAATACCATACGGATCGAGATTCATCTTTTCTCCATATCCTACACAGACAAATATTCTCCCTCGTGAAATGTGATCGACCGTAGCAAGGCGATGCGCATATATAGCCGGATGGATCCTGTGTGCGTCACCGATTGAACCCATAATTATTTTTTTTGTTTTCATACCTGCGGCTGTAATCACAGACCATACTTCTGGAGTTAATGCCTTTGCCATGAAAACCACATGGTCGGGGAACCAAACCGTGTCAAAACCCAATCTTTCAGTTTTATTCGTTATTCGGATAAGATTTTCGACCGATTGTCCGGGCAGGGGGCTTGCTACTCCAAAATTTATTTTTCCTGACATTTTTTGAGTGCTCCATTGAAAATTTTGAAAGCTTTATTATACAACATTTCATGTATTCGCGATTAAATATTCTTGCTTGATTTTCCAGAATGTTGAGTTATTATTCCTACACAAAATAAAAATTCCTAAGGATAAGGAAAGAGGCGGAGGTAGTTTACAAGATGGAAAAAGTGGAAAAGGAACACGTCAGCAAGCATGTTGATATCGAATCTAAAAGGTTTTTCTTCGACGTCAAGGAAAACCATAAAGGAAAGTATTTAAGGATAACGGAGCTGAGTGGCGGCAGATCGTGCATAGTGATACCACTTGGCGGAATAAAGCTTTTTAGAGAAAGATTGGTAGAAATCATAGACGAAGCCGATAAGCTTCTTGATCTCGAAGAGTAGTATCCAACCTTAGAGATTGAAAAAGCGGTGCCCTGAGGTCTTATCTTAGCACTCTGTTAATTTCTACTTTCAGGGGCGGTTAACTCAGCGGAAGAGTGCCATCCTCACACGGTGGAAGTCACTGGTTCAAATCCAGTACCGCCCACCATACTCCAATCCTACTTAACAGCTGTGGCATCAAACACGGTTACCTCAACAACCACGATCACAGGGGTCAGCCCTGGACTTTACACTAAAATATCTTAGGATTTGTGTGAAATTGAGGGAGCAATATTTTAGGGAGTCCAGGTTGATAGGATGATTAAAACGGTATAAGGTCAAGGATAGAGCCTAGAAATTTTCGAGACAATGTGCAGGGAGTCGGAGATAAGGCGTATTCATGCTAGAACGAACCGGCCACAAACCAATGGAAAGATAGAAGCCTATTTTCTAGATAGCGAAGAGCGAGTTTTTTTCGCCAAATACATTTGATTCATTAGAGGATATAATTCTAAATCTAGGGAATTTTCTATTTGAATATAATCACATAAGGTGGCATGGCGAATTGAATTATCAAACACCTTTTGATAAGCTACAAAAAGTTACCGAATTAGTGAGTCAGTACGTGAGTTCCCTTTTTTTAGACGAAGAGAGCGAACGGCACAAAAAGAGAAGAAGTTCATGATAAGGAGACGAATGAAGATAATTTAAAAAATGGCGGGGTAAAACAGGAATATGTGCAAACAATTGTCAACTCTGGGCTTGACCCGGCTGACAGCCTTTATTGAAGGGGCCACTGGTAGTGTGGTCGCATCAAGTTTGTTAAACAAAATAGGTTACTTACTTGGAGCATTAAGGGTCATGGGAGAGATATGTATGAGTAAAAAGGTAGAAGTACCCAAGAGTAGAGAGGATTAAGATTGAAATCTGAACGGGTCTTAAGGAAAAGGGCATTAAAACAGATTGAAAAGCTCGCTCAGGACAAGCTCAGCGCAATACCATCAGAAACCCTTCAAGATATAGTGAGTCGAATTGTCGAAATTGCTCATCCCAAGCGCCTTATCCTCATCGGCTCCGGTGCCAGAGGGGATATGGGTTCTGAAAGCGATATAGACATTCTTGTAATCGTTGAGCCACCCACACATCGGGGAGAGCTCTCGGAAAGGATTTATCGCAACCTTCATGGGGTAAAACTGCCCGTCGATGTAGTTGTTGTCACAGAAGATGATGTTCAGAAGTACGGAAGAAAGATAGGGACTATTCTGCCCCTGGCTTTGAAGGATGGCGTGGTTATCTATGAAGCGTGATCCCACAGATCCCAGAACCTGGCTTAAAAGGGCACGGAGTAACCTGAGGCGTGCAGAACTAGGCCGTCAGCACCCAGATATCCTCTTTGAAGACCTCTGTTTCGATGCCGAGCAGGCGGTAGAAAAGGCCTTGAAATCAGTGTGCGTCCAATTGGGCCTAGAATTTCGAAAGACTCATTCACTTGTTTATTTGATGGATCTAATTGAGGGAGCAGGGTTTTCTATACCAGGGATCATTAAAGAAGCGGATGTGCTTACACGATACGCTGTAGCAGCTAGATATCCAGGTTTAGAGGAAGAGGTAAGCGAAGAAGAATACCTCAGAGCACTAGAACTTGCTCGCCGTGTAGTAGAATGGGTGGATAAAGTTATTAAAAAGGGGAGACCTAAGTGAATGGGTATTGATGGTTTTTGAGTAATACAAACGGGAGTGATCTTTTATGGCTAGCAAGAAAAAGGGAAAATTAACGAATTCAGACAAAGTAAAAGACTTTCGTTATGACTGGAAAACGGGGAGGTATGTCCCTATTTCGTCCTCAATCCTACTCAACGGCTGTGGCATCTAATACGGTTACCTGTATCTCCTGTGGTATTTCGCTTAACATGCCGATCTTAACGTTCTTGAATTCTCGTGTGCTATGAGGCGGCAGGGTTTCGTATAGTGTGAATTTATGCGAACCCATCGGTGTATTACCCTGATATAGGAAGAACGCAACCTCAATTTGAATACTTGAGTAGCTTATTCCGCTAATGTTTTCTAAAGTTAGTGTGCTAAGCCTCCCCATAGTTTGCGGAACTCCGCCTCCCGCCAATTTGAAATCTCTTACGACAATATCCCTTTCAGGTACGGGAATGAAGTCTTCTTCTTCCTGATTTTCCGCTTCTGCAGTTTTGCCATCTTTTGAGGCCTTGGTGGCTTCTACTTCCGAAGTCTTCTTAGAGCCAGAGGACTTTTCCTGGTTATCCCTTGAGGATATCCCGGAGCTGCTCTGAAAAGAGTATTCTGTCCCCAGTGGCGCTCTAGTGGCGCCGCTGTATGTCGGCGATATGAATTCTTCGCTTGATTCGCTCAGGATTCTCTGTTTGTACCTTTCTACCAGTGAAATCTGGGGAGCATCTTCTATCACTGGGTTATTGAGAACCTCTTTCCTGTAGCGCTCGGCAAGTGACAATCTTTGGTCGTCGTCGACCTCAGTTGAATCAGGTACCTGGGATAACGTAGTTTTTTCTTCAGAGATTTCTTCTGAGGGTTCGGTCAGCCCACGTTCCTCCCTGTACCTTTCAGACAGGGATTTCTTCTTTGCTGGTTTCTCGGTTTCATCACCCTCAATTTCTATGGACTCTCCCTTCTTAGCAAGCCTGTACTTTGCTTCTTTCACCGAAATCTTATCAGCGTCAATCACTGTAATTACTACTTCTTTTGCGTCAGGGTGCCTGAATCCGACATTTATACCATTATAAGTTCTGGTGTTCTTTGCAGGCAGAATGTCGTGGATCACCGCTCTACTCGTATATCCCTTAGTACCAGTCTCCGGACCGGGTACTCCGAGGTACTGAACCTCTATTTTTACGTTTGAATAATTGTTTTTGCTCGTATTTTCCAATGTTATATCCTTTAATATTCCCTCGGTTCCATACTGACCCCCTGACCACTGCCAATCCTTAACGACTATTACGTCTTTGGGCTGTCCCGGTATCCCCTTTTCCAACATCTCCGCGCCTACTACATTTACTACGGTTTTTTGAAGCTCGGAATGCATTATTCCAAACTTGATATTTTTGAATGTTTTCGTAGTTCCACTCTGAAGAACATCATTTATAGTAGATCGAAGAGAGCCAAGAGGAATGTCGTTTTGGGTGTAAAAGTTTGCCTCTATCTCAATGTTTTCGTAATCATTATTACCTATGTTTTCCAATGTTATTTCAGAGATTATGCCGGGTCGTCCCATTCCACCGGATCCCCATTTATAATCCTTAACCTGTAAAACCCTCTTGGGAGATTCCTGATCCTTCGATTTAGCAAGTCCGATCTGAGCGTAAGTGGCGGACAGGAGCATAGTAACAAACAGCAAAGGTGCGATAATAAAGGTTAGTTTAATAAATCTTGTTCTAAATTTAGTTATTGAGTTGAAGTAATTCATGAACTCTCCACTCGTAAATTAAGTATTGAACCTAGAGTATACATAAATCATACCGGAATAGTAATTTATCGAAAATTACCGAAGACCTAGCGACCTATAAGCAGACCAAAAAAAGCTTGATTCGTGGTGCGAAAAAATGTTATAAGTATAATTAGTGGTAAATAACATATTAAAGGAGGTTTGATTAATGGCTACCTACATACTTTTGAGTAAGCTAACCCCGGATGGGAGAAGGACCATAAAAGAAAGGCCAGGGCGGATTAAAGAGGTCCATAACGAAATGCAGAGGATGGGCGCAAGGGTTCGTGATCAATACGCTACTCTAGGTCCTTACGACTTTGTGAGCATAGTTGAGGCTCCAAATAACGAAACTATAAGCAAGGTGTCGGTCGACCTATGTGCACGCGGCACAGTGGAAATAATGACACTAGTGGCAATTCCCATAGATACATTTATCACCTCACTGAAGAAGGGTAAAAAGTCAGTGGCTAAGGGAGCAGAGAAGGCTAAGGCTTCTAAAAAAGCCAAATAGTAATCCTGGCTGACGAGATATAGATACAGATACCTATAGTCCAAAGATGAGGTAAAGCGGTGAACGTCGGGGTAAAGAAAATTAATGTCTTGAACGGGCCAGTTTGAATCAATATCGATGTTACCAAGGTTTTTGACTTAGGACTGGCAATGTGTCAATAGCATTATTTCCCGCCTTTTCACAAACCCGGTCTATAAAATTTATTCTTTTAGTATTACTATATTATGATTTAGTTCAATTACTGGTTGCATGTTCCATTTCAGATTTAAAGGCGGATCTCATCTGCAATTATATAAGTATTTTCATTCGTTTTGACTCGTAAATTTCTATTATGTAAACTGGCATTCAACTAATGGGAAATATTAGGATCCTTCCCGATTCTGTGGTTTCGAAGATAGCTGCGGGTGAGATAGTAGAGAGACCCTCGTCTATTGTTAAAGAGCTGGTAGAAAACGCTCTTGATGCTGGAGGTACCCGCATAAATATTGAATTAGGCGTAGGGGGTAAAAGGCTTATCAGGGTATCGGACAATGGTTCAGGAATGAGCAGGGATGATGCACTTCTCTCACTTGAGCGTCACGCGACTAGCAAGCTCAAAGGTATAGATGACCTTAATAGGATAAGTACGCTTGGGTTTCGTGGCGAGGCGCTCCCGAGCATAGCAGCGGTTTCTCGACTCTCAATCACAACAAGGTCAGAGGTACAGATTGTCGGTGTCAGGATATCTGTCTTGGGGGGAACGATAAAAAGTGTCCAAGAAACTGGCTGTCCGCAAGGCACTTCTATTGAAGCACGAGATATTTTTTATAATACGCCACCTAGACTTAAATTCATGAAGACCACTGATACAGAGCTCCGAAATGTTCTCGGTGTTATACAAAGAGAGTCTTTGTCCAGACCCGATGTAAGATTCGAGGTATCACATAATGGCAAGGCGGTTATCTGTCTTCCTGAAAGGGCTACTATTGAAGATAGATTACCTGACATTTTCCCTGAAACCGCGCTGTATCGAGTGTATATGGACGTTGATGGAACATTGATACATGGATTTTTGAATGGGCCCGATGATGCTCGATCAACTACGGAAAGATTGTACACTTACGTAAACTCCCGCCCGGTTAAAGATAGGATACTTACAAGAATGGCTATCGACTCATATGGAACGCTTTTGGAAAAGGGTAAATTCCCGCAGGGGATGCTATCAATTGATCTTCCTTATCTAGAGGTTGACGTTAATGTTCATCCAACCAAGAATGAGGTTAGGTTTCGGAAACCGAATTTCGTAGGGGACTCGATCAATGCTGCAATTTTTGAAATGCTCAGGGGTGCTCCGTGGATCAAGGGTTATCATAACAGGATCGAGATTTCAGTTAATAGATTTTATGAGAGGAAAGAGCATTTTGACGCGAGGGTTTTAGATAGGGATAGAAAAGTTTTTTATCGTCAAAGGGTGGAGGACCAGCCGAAACCTCCGGACCTGCCAAAATTAGAATCAGAAAACATAACGTTCCTTAGGAGAGCTGAGACTCACCCAATAAAGCCACTTACACAGGGCGCATTAAGGGAGGAAGGCTATTTCTCAAGCTTGAAGATTGTAGGACAGATCGGGGAACTGTATATAGTCTGTGAATCTGGAGAAGGGATGATACTTATTGACCAACACGCCGCACATGAAAGGTTAAATTATGAAAAACTAAAAAGGGCTCAGTCAGAAAACGAGAGACAAGAAAGACAGAAGTTACTGCTCCCAATTACTCTAGAATTATCGCCTTATGAGGCGCGTATTATGAAGGAGTATTTGGAGGATTTAGAGAGCCTAGGAATTGAGATTGAGGAGTTTGGTAAAGATAGTTTTGTTATCAGATCGATTGCATCCATGCTTGAAAGTAAAGATATTAAGGGACTTATCAAAGACATTTTGGGAGAGATCGCGTCAATGGATAAGGAAAAGACCCTGACGGAGAGGCTCGACAACATCATTGCTACTATCGCTTGTCACTCATCGATTCGTGCTAGTGAAAATTTGAACCATCAAAAGATTACTTCTTTGTTGGGACAACTCGATAAAGCCGATTTTCCACATTCTTGTCCTCACGGGAGGCCAGTTGCGAGGGCGATTTCATTTGAGGAGTTAGATAGAATGTTTAAGAGAACATGAGAGATGAAAGAGCAGATAATTTCAAGACTTAGGGAAAGCGCTGAGCTGAAACTTCGTTTCGCAAAGGAGTCTGTAAATGATATAGCTCAGGCTACCAAAATTATTCAAAAATCAATCAAGTCGGGGGGTAAAGTCTTAATATTTGGAAACGGAGGAAGTGCTGCAGACGCACAGCACATTGCCTCGGAGTTTGTCAATAGGTTTTCCATAGATCGGGAGGCTTTTTCGGCAATTGCTCTCACTACAGATACATCGCTAATTACGTCAATAGGTAATGATCGCTCATTTAATAATATATTCTCTCGCCAAATTGAAGCGCTTGGAAGGAAAGGTGATGTGGCTTGGGGGATATCCACAAGTGGAAAATCAAAGAATGTTGTTAGTGCGTTAGAAGTGGCAAAATCTGCAGGGCTCAAAACAATTTTATTGACGGGTTCTGAAGTAGGTAAACTAGGGGATTCTGTTGATTGTTTAGTCAAGATTCCTTCAAAATCAACTCCTAGGATACAGGAATTACATATCACCGTGGCACATATTATTTGCGAATTGGTTGAAGAAGAATTGTCTAGTATAAAGGAGACCTCTTGATCTCTTGAGATAAAAAAATGGTAAAGATCGATATGTTTTGTCACGACAATAAAATAGCCGTGATCATGGCTCTATATTGACTCGGTTCGATAGTTTCATAATATAAGGTGTTGCCATTCTGGTTTTTTTGACTCTTTTAAATTACAAAGCATATGACATAATTTCAAAACATGATTGTGAAATGTCCCAAATGCCGTGAGTCTACTACCTGCCAGGGAAATGAATGGAGACCGTTTTGTTCAAGGAGATGTAAACTGATAGATCTAGGTTCTTGGATCTCCGAGGAATATGTAATTATTGAAGGGTCCAAACCGGAGACGATTCCGAAAGAGAAATTGAGATGGAAGAAGAATGATAACAATGAAATCAGGTAGTATTCTAAAGCTTGTTTATATTTCAAAAAGAATGACGATAGGTGTGTACGAGGCATTAGCTACCAATAAGTATGCGCATGACCTAGAAATAGTGGTGTTATTGCGAGAAGAGGGGAAGCATACGATGATGACTGCTAAGATGCTTGATGAACTTGGAATAGAAACTCCAAAAAGGGGTGGGGAATTGGCAGAGAGGTTTGGAGAGAGAGTGGGTAAGTTCTCAGCGGTGTTGGGATCAAGGAGTTTGTGCTTTTTAATGCAATTTGGAGAAGAAGCTGAAAGGTTATTCTTAATGGCTGCATCTGGTGTTTGTAAAAATCGAAATGACAGGAAAATCTTGGATCTCATAATCTATGATGAGAAAAAGCACGTAAATTGGTGGAGAAAACAATTACTAAGGAGGAGGCATTAAACCGATGGCTGTGGTCGATACTAGTCGATTTTATAAAGGCCTAAAGATAGAGTATGAAGGTGAAATATGGGAGGTTCTGGAATACCATCACTCCAAGATCGCTCAGCGAAGCCCTGTGGTTAAAACAAAGCTCAGGAATATAATCACGTCTTCGGTGCAGGAGAAGAATTTCCGATCCGGTGAGACATTTGAAGTGCCAGATATGGAAAGAAAAGCCATGCTGTTTCTGTACAAAGATGAAATAGGCTATCACTTCATGGATTCGAAGATCTACGATCAGCTTGCGCTGAGTAAGGAATTGGTTGGAGATTCGGCCAGGTTTCTAAAGGAACAACAGGAGATGATCGTAGTATTTTATAAGAATGAACCGATCGGGGTGGATCTTCCCGTAGCTGTTGAGATGGAAGTGATTAAGACAGAGCCTGGCATGAGGGGGGATTCGGTGTCAGCGGGCACCAAGCCGGCTACACTGGAGTCAGGGGCAACAATTTCAGTCCCCCTTTTTATAGAGGAGGGAGATACGATAAAGGTCGATACAAGGACGGGAGACTACCTGGAAAGGATGAAGAAGAAGTAGCTTCACGAATAATTTCATAAAAAATATTTAAATATTTTTTTATATCTTTAACCGTGTAACTTAAGGTATCCTTTGAAATTGCCCGCTTATTTTTGAATTAATCGTTATCCTATGAAATTAATAATTGAGAGCTCATCGAGACCCGATTGTATTCCATGATAATCTAATAGTGATTATGAGAAGTTACGGTTGAATTGCGGTTGAGTTGATGAGATTTTAAAGAATGTAATTTTAAGTAACACCGTTCAGTTGGAAGGTATATTACTAATGACCGCTGAAGAAAGGAGATTAGAGGAAGACCGGTTGCGGAAGGCGCACTGGAGACGATGGGGTCCATATCTGAGCGAACGCCAGTGGGGAACGGTTAGAGAGGATTATAGCCCCTGCGGTACGGCATGGGACTATTTTCCACACGATCAAGCTCGCTCGAGGGCTTACAGGTGGGGGGAGGACGGAATAGCCGGTATCTCCGACAACCATCAAAGGCTATGTTTTGCCATCGCCCTCTGGAACGGGAATGATCCGATCCTTAAGGAAAGGTTATTTGGTCTGACTGGGAGCGAGGGTAACCATGGGGAAGATGTGAAAGAATATTACTTTTATCTGGATAATACTCCTACACATTCCTACATGAAGTATCTGTACAAATATCCTCATAGATCTTATCCGTATAGACAAATGGTAGATGTAAATAGGAGCCGAGGCAGGGAAGATTTTGAATATGAGCTTCTCGATACAGGTTTATTTGATGATGCCCGATACTATGACGTTTTTGTAGAATATTCCAAAGATTCGCCGGAGGACATTCTCATCAGAATAAAGGTTATAAATCGGGGACCTGAAGAAGCGAAATTGCATATACTACCGACATTCTGGTTTCGTAATTCGTGGTCCTGGGATAAATCCTCGAATAAACCCTCGCTCAGGTCAATAAAATCTAGTGGTCAATTTAGCGTAATTGAAGCAACTCACGAATCTCTCGGTAAAATGTGGTTATATTGTGGGACTCCCGATGAATTAATTTTTACCGAGAACGAAACAAATTATGAAAGATTGTTTGGGGTGAGTAATAGATTTTCTTACCTAAAAGATGGTATAAACGATTACATTGTTGAGGGGAGGAGAGGGGCTGTTAACTCAGAAGAGCTTGGAACAAAGGCTTCAGCGCATTATTTGCTTACACTGTTATCGGGCGAATCAAAGGTTTTAAGGATCAGGCTTAGCAATTCAGATGGTCTTGTCAATCCGTTTGGAGAGGTATTCGAGGCTATCTTTGAAGTACGTAAAAATGAGGCGGATGAATTTTATAGACGAATTTGCCCATTTCCCTTGACGGATGATATGAGGAACGTGCACAGGCAGGCGTTAGCCGGGATGCTCTGGAATAAGCAGTTCTATAATTACGTGATTGAAGATTGGCTGACCGGTGATCCTGCGGGACCTCCGCCTCCCGAAGAGCGAAAAAAGGGAAGAAATCATGAGTGGATTCATCTCTATAATGACGATATTCTGTCAATGCCAGATAAATGGGAGTATCCGTGGTTCGCAGCGTGGGACGTGGCATTTCATACGATACCTCTTGCTCTGATTGACCCTGAATTTGCAAAGCGTCAACTGATTTTACTTACCAGGGAGTGGTATATGCACCCGAACGGTCAGATTCCTGCTTACGAATGGGCTTTTAGTGATGTGAACCCGCCTGTTCATGCCTGGGCTGCATGGAGGGTATATCAGATTGAGAATAAGATTTTTGGTAATCGGGATATCCTTTTTCTTGAAAGGGTATTTCAAAAGTTGCTGCTTAATTTCACATGGTGGGTTAATCGAAAGGATGCTAAAGGGAATAATGTCTTTGAGGGTGGATTTCTCGGATTGGACAACATCGGAATTTTCGACAGAAGCCGGGAACTTCCCACAGGTGGATTTCTGGAACAAGCAGATGGAACGAGCTGGATGGGGATGTATTGCCTGAATATGCTTACAATTGCACTTGAGCTTTCTAAGGACAACCCCAGTTATGAGGATATAGCGAGCAAATTTTTCGAGCATTTTCTATACATAGCCGACGCGATAAATAAAATGGGGAGTCAGGATCAGGGGCTATGGGATGAAAAGGATGGTTTTTACTATGACATCATAAATCTGCCGAATGGAAAAACCATACCGATAAGGATCCATTCCATGGTGGGTATCATACCCCTTTTCGCTGTTATGACGATAGAATCCGATGTATTATCCAAGCTTCCTGGATTTCAAAGGAGGCTGAACTGGTTTTTAGAAAATCGATCGGACCTCCTTCAAGGTTGTTCGATAAAGGAGAGGAGCGGAGGTATTCGACGGAGATTGCTATCGATCGTTGATGAGCATAAATTAGGGCGCATCTTACGACTGATGCTTGACGAATCAAGGTTATTGAGCCCCTTTGGCATCAGGTCTGTTTCAAAGATTCATAAAGATAATCCTTATATATTCGACATTGATGGCGCTGAATATAGGTTAGACTATGAACCTGCAGAATCTAATGCCGGTCTGTTTGGAGGCAATTCCAACTGGCGGGGTCCCGTATGGTTCCCGGTGAATTATCTGCTTATCGAATCACTTCAGAAATTTCATTATTATTTCGGCGATGAATTCAGAGTGGAATGTCCGACTGGCTCAGGTAATGAGATGACATTATGGGAGGTTGCTACTGAACTCTCTCACAGGCTCATGAAGATATTTCTAAAGGACCCTGCGGGGAGAAGGCCAGTTTTTGGAGGAACCGAAAGGTTTCAAACCGATCCCTACTGGAGAGATCTTATCCTGTTTAATGAATATTTTCATGGTGATAACGGGGCTGGTTTGGGCGCAAGCCATCAAACAGGGTGGACCGGTGTCGTTGCCAAGCTCATACAGCAATGTGGGGAGTATTGCTTGCAAGACAAAAAACCTCATTTGTGAGTGTCCTTTGATTGACAGGGTTGATGTTATAAATTAGATTTGGAAAGTAATTCGTGTTTCAAATTTGCACGAGAATTGTATTTCCTATTGTAGAATGTTGATTATAATAGTTTGAAAAAATTCCTTAAAAAGAGGGCCAGTAGATATTAAAGACGCCAACTAAACCTAAGAAGCAGTCCAAGGAAAAGAGTTTGAAAAAGCAGTATATTAAATCCGGCAGCGTGTGTAAGGTTTCTTTCAGACTCCCAAAAGAGGCGGTAAAAGGTGTCCGGAGGGTAAATATTGTAGGAGATTTTAACGATTGGAGCATCGACGCTAATCCAATGAAACAACTCAGGAGTGGGGAATTCACACTGACCCTGGATCTGAAATCCGGCAGGGAATACAGATTTAGATATCTAGTCGATGGCTACAGGTGGGAAAATGATTGGAACGCTGACAGATATGAGCGGAACATTTTTGGTAGCGATGATTCGGTAGTTGCTGTCTGATTTGGCATTAAGCTTGGATATAACATTCTTGCGGGAGTTATTTACAGATAATAAGTTCCAGTCCTTGGATTTGATTCATTGATTCCAGACTGCGGTTCTCTTAGACTGAGAGGCACATCTCAGTCTACCTCCTTTTATTGCTTCTATGTTTAAGCATATGAGCTTTGAGTTCAGTCTTGAGGTATTTGAGTTAAATTTTATTGATTCAAATTGGAACGTTAGGGATGCGCATTGGGTTCGATAAGTTTGCTTTATATAACCGACGATGTACGGAGTCTCAGGCCAATTTAGTTCCACGACCGAATTTTGAATAAATAGTCGAATTCAGTAAAATAAAAGAACATTCAACTAACTTTCAACGTAGGGATTTATATTTTAAACATCTAAAATTCTAGCCATACTGTTAAAATAGATTTTCTAGTCAAGATAGCTTTTTCATTGTGTCGATCAAAAAAAATAATCCAGTCATGACAAGAGAGCTAAGGAAGAGAGTAGTTATAGAAAACGTTAAACCCGAGATAGACTGTGGCTCCTTCCCTATAAAGAGAGTAGTGGGTGAAAAGGTTGTAGTGGAAGCCGATGTCTTTTCCGACGGACACGATGCAGTCTCTGCAATTCTACTCTATAGGGTGCAAAACGAGAAGGACTGGAGTGAGATATCGATGACTCTTCTTGAAAACGACAGATGGAGGGGCGAGTTTCTTGTTGAAAAGATCGGCACCTATTATTATACGCTTGAGGGTTGGGTCGATTATTTTAAGACATGGCAGAAGGATTTTAAGAAGAAATTCGAAGCTGGTTATGATACAAGAGTCGAACTTCTCATTGGCGCCGATCTTGTTGATGATTCGTCAGGCATTGCTTCAACAAAAGATAGAAAAAGGCTTAAGGAGTTAGGCAATATTTTAAAGGGCAACAATTTGGAAGAAGCCATATCTATTGCCGTAGGTGATGAACTCACGGAGCTAATGAACAAGAATCCCAACAAGAAGTCTGCTACGCATTTTGACAAAGAGCTCAGGGTGGTTGTGGAAAGGCCGAAAGCGCTTTTTAGTACATGGTACGAACGATTTCCTAGGTCTTCTTCTATGCCAGGAAAGCAGGGTACCTTTAAAGATTTAGAAAGATTACTGCCGGAGATCGCGCGGATGGGTTTTGATGTCTTATATTTACCCCCGATACATCCGATCGGAAAGACTCACAGAAAGGGGAAAAACAATTCTCCTGTTGCAGAGCCCGATGATCTGGGGAGTCCATGGGCAATAGGTTCTGACGAGGGGGGCCATAAGTCTATTCATCCTCAACTTGGCAACATGAAAGACTTTGAATCTCTGGTTAGAAAGGCATTGGATTTGGGCATGGAAGTCGCCATGGATTTGGCGTTTCAATGCACCCCTGATCATCCATATGTAAAAGAACATCCGGAGTGGTTCCGGAAACGTCCGGACGGAACTATTCAATATGCCGAAAATCCGCCAAAAAAGTATGAAGATATTTATCCTCTAAACTTTGAAACAGATGATGTCCTTGGGCTTTGGGAAGAGCTCAAGAGCGTGACGCTTTTCTGGATAAATAAAGGTGTCAAGATCTTCAGGGTTGACAATCCCCATACAAAAGCATTTCCATTTTGGGAGTGGCTCATAGAGGATATAAAGAGGGATTATCCTGACCTGATCTTTCTATCCGAAGCATTTACTAGGCCAAAGGTCATGTACAGACTGGCGAAGATCGGTTTCACCCAGTCTTACACGTATTTCACCTGGAGGAACACGAAAGGAGAATTTATGGAGTATCTCACTGAGCTGACACAAACAGACGTGAGTGAATTCTTTAGGCCTAACTTCTGGCCTAATACGCCCGATATACTGCCAGAACATTTACAGTATGGAGGCAGGCCGGCTTTTGTGATGCGGTTGATTTTAGCGGGAACCCTTTCATCAAATTATGGAATATATGGTCCGGCCTTCGAACTCTGTGAGAGTGAAGCAGTAGCTGGGAAAGAGGAGTATCTGAATTCTGAGAAATATGAGATTAGGGACTGGGATTGGAATAAGGAGGGCAATCTAAGGGAGCTCATAGCCATCTTTAATGGGATAAGGAAAGAGAATCCGGCGTTACAAGTAACAAGAAACTTAAAATTCTACCAGGTGGATAATGAGTATCTCCTATTTTATGGAAAGGCCACAGACGACCTAGAAAACATAATACTTGTGGTGGTTAATCTTGACCCTTTTCATAGACAATCTGGATGGGTGACTGTACCGATTGATGAGTTCGGTATCGATCCTGACCAGCCATACCTTGTTCACGATCTTTTGAGTCAGGACAAGTATATTTGGCACGGTGAGCGAAATTATGTGGAACTCGATCCTCATGTAATCCCTGCTCATATTTTCAGGTTAAGGAAGAAGCTTAAAAGGGAGACGGATTTTGATTATTTTGTGTAAGGTATCACCCGCTATAGTGGCTAAATGGCTCGATAATTTAAAAATTCTTGGGAGCAAGGAGGAAGGTGCAAGGAGACGGGACAAAAGATTCTTAATTCTGACCTTACTTGCTTCTGACTTCTGACTTTTACTTCTGTGAATACGCACTCAAAATCTGAGGTGTATCTTTAATGTCAAGTGAAGAAGACTTTCGGGAAGACGATCCATTATGGTATAAAGACGCAATCATATATGAGCTCCATATAAAGGCCTTTTATGATAGCGACGGTGATGGGATTGGCGATTTTAAAGGATTAAAGCAGAAGTTGGATTATCTCGAGAATCTAGGGATAACTGCGATTTGGCTTTTGCCCTTCTATCCTTCTCCCTTCAGGGATGATGGATATGACATAGCCGACTACTACAATATTCATCCCGATTACGGCACCCTTAAAGACTTTAAAGAATTCTTGAAAGAAGCTCATAGAAGAGGAATTAAAGTGATCACCGAGCTCGTGCTGAATCACACCTCTGACCAGCATGAATGGTTTAAAAAATCAAGAAGAGATAACCCAGGCTCAAAATGGAGAGATTATTACGTTTGGAGCGACTCGCCAGAAATATATAAAGACGCAAGGATAATATTTAAAGACTTTGAAACCTCGAACTGGGCATGGGATCCCGTGGCAAAGGCTTATTATTGGCATAGATTTTATTCCCACCAGCCAGATTTAAACTATGAGAATCCCAACGTGCAAAAATCTATCTTTAAGGTAATCGATTATTGGATGGATATGGGAGTTGATGGGATGCGATTGGATGCAGTTCCGTATCTATTTGAGAGAGAAGGCACGAACTGTGAAAATCTGCCTGAAACCTTTGAATTCTTGAAGAAACTCAGGTCACATGTTGACTCAAAGTATAAGAACAAAATGTTTCTCGCTGAGGCGAATCAGTGGCCTGAGGATGTAATTGAATATTTCGGAAATGGCGATAGATGCCATATGGCGTATCACTTCCCTTTGATGCCTAGAATCTTTATGTCGTGCTGGATGGAAGATAGATTTCCGATAACGAACATTTTAGACCAAACTCCGAAAGTACCTGACGAATGCCAGTGGGCACTGTTTTTGAGGAATCACGATGAACTTACGCTTGAGATGGTAACTGATGAAGAGAGGGATTATATGTACAGGATATATGCGAAGGATCCCACTGCGAGGATAAATTTAGGGATTCGCCGACGATTATCTCCACTATTAGGGAATCATAGAAGAAAGATCGATCTCATGAATTTCCTTCTATTTTCATTTCCTGGAACGCCCATAATCTATTATGGTGATGAGATAGGCATGGGCGATAATTATTACCTTGGAGACAGAAATGGAGTCAGAACCCCGATGCAATGGAGTGCGGATAGAAATGCAGGGTTTTCCCAGGCGACTCCTCAGAAGCTTTACCTTCCGGTAATCATAGACCCCGAATATCATTATGAAGCTGTAAATGTCGATAATCAGGAGATGAACCAATCATCGCTTCTTTGGTGGATGAGGCGTGTTCTGGATATGAGAAAGCGATTTAAGGCCTTTGGCAGGGGGAATATAGAGTTTTTACATACCGACAACCCAAAGGTGCTTTCTTTTACGCGTCAATATCACGACGAAACAATACTTGTCGTTGTAAATCTTTCACGTTTTTCACAGGTAGCAAATATCGACCTTGCCAAATATGCCGGCTATATACCTGAGGAGTTGTTTAGTAGAAACAAATTCCCTACTATCGGAGATTCTCCATATGTTTTTACACTCGGCTTTTATGATTATTTCTGGTTTTTGTTGGAAAAAGGCGAGAAGGCGGTAAGTCCACAGGATCGCAAGGATATTCCTCAACTACGAGTTGACGGAAGTTGGGAGTCGGTTTTTAAGTCGAAATTTAGAGAAAAACTTGAAGAAGAGATCATACCAAACTATTTAAGAAGCTGCAGGTGGTTTGGTGGAAAAGCCCGAAAGATACAGGTTTCCACTATTATTGAAAATATCAGGATGCAGTTGAATTCATTCATCGCGAATATACTGTTGATCGAGGTTAAATACACCGAGGGTTCGTCGGATACCTACCTTTTACCCGTTTCTTTCTTATCGGGGGCAGAGGCAGATAACATTAGAAGAGTAATTCCTCAAGCTGTGATAGCTGAATTAAGATCGAAACCGGACGATGGAGTATTATACGATTGTGTCAATAATGAGGAGTTTCGTAGAAATATACTGCTTACGATTTCTAAAAGGCTAAGTCTTAAGGGCATAAGAGGGGAGTTCAATGCGTATCCAGGGCAATATTTAAGAAGATTCAATAAAGCAAAAAGGCTTAGTTTGGAGAAGTCCAGAGTGTTAGAGGCAGAGCAGAGTAATACCTCTTTTGTATACGGTAATGAGCTATTTTTCAAGCTCTACAGAAGACTTGATGAGGGCATGAATCCCGATCTTGAGATTGCTCGATTCCTCACGGAGCATACCTCCTTCCCTAATGTGCCTCCGTTCGCTGGTGCCATTGAATATATAAGACGCAGGTCGGAACCAATCGTGTTAGGAATCCTGCAAGCACTGGTACCACATCAGGGTGACGCATGGACGTATACATTGGATTCACTTGAAGATTATTTTGAGAGGGTTCGTTCTAAGAAGATTGATGTGAAAGAAATTCCAAAAACATCGAAGTCACTCTTACAAATAGCTTTCGATGATATACCTGTTGTTTTTCAGGAATTAATTAGTGGAATTTATCTTGAGATGGCAAGTCTCTTAGGCAAAAGAACAGCCGAGCTTCACTTAGCCCTTGGTACGGAAGTAGAAGATCCCAATTTTGCGCCTGAACCTTTTTCGATCCTTTATCAGAGGTCCCTTTACCAATCGATGGAAAGTCTGACCAAAAGGATTATGGAGATGGTGAGGACTAATTTGAATATCCTGCCTGAAGATCTAACGGATAAATTGAGTTCGCTTTTGGGTCGTGAAAAGGTAATTTTGGATCAGTTCAGGGAAATATACAGGAAAAAGCTATCTGCGATGAAGATAAGAATCCATGGCGATTATCATCTCGGCCAGATTCTGTTTACCGGGAATGACTTCGTGATAATAGACTTCGAGGGTGAACCGGCAAGGCCATTGAGTGAAAGAAGGCTGAAGAGGTCGCCGCTACGGGATGTTGCGGGAATGATCAGATCATTTCACTATGCTGTTTTCAATTCTTTATTCAAATACTCCTCGAGGGATATGAAATTCATAGAAGGGATCAAACCATGGGCTGAAATCTGGTATAAATTAGTCGCAGGAATTTTTTTAAAATCCTACATCGATACCGCTCGAAATGCGCCGTTTATACCGAATAACAATGATGAGTTAGATACAATGCTCAGGGCCTTCCTTTTGGAAAAGGTGGTTTATGAACTTGGTTACGAATTGAATAATCGACCGAATTGGCTAATTATACCCATAGAGGGGATCAATAGTCTTCTGGAGGTTGAATAAGAATGTCAGGAAAGGTGAATAGAGAAGAGAAGAGCACTACAAGTGTTCTATCAGGCATGAGTCTCATTACGGAACACGACATCTATCTCTTTAAAGAGGGGAGCCATTTTAGGCTTTATGATAAACTCGGATCGCACCCGATGGAGGTTGACGGTAAGAAAGGCACCTATTTTTCAGTTTGGGCTCCAAACGCGGAAAAGGTCTCATTAATCGGGGATTTCAATGGCTGGAATACTGATTCAGACCCGCTTTTTATGAGATGGGATGGGTCTGGCATCTGGGAGGGGTTTGCTCCCGGAATTGAAGCTGGCGAAGTTTATAAATATCAAATAGTTTCGAAGTTAAATAGCTACAAGGTCGAAAAGGGCGATCCATTTGCATATTTTTGGGAGACTCCGCCACGCACAGCTTCTAAAGTGTGGGATCTAAATTATGATTGGGGTGATGATGAATGGATAAGGGATAGATATAAATCAAATTCGTTAAATTCCCCGATCTCTACGTATGAAGTACATCTCGGATCATGGAGAAGAATTCCGGAGGAGGGTGACAGGCTCCTTACTTATAGAGAATTGGCACCTCACCTCGCTGAGTACGTTAAAGAGATGGGATTTACCCATGTGGAATTTTTACCCGTTATGGAGCACCCCTTTTACGGCTCTTGGGGCTATCAGACCCTAGGTTATTTTGCCCCTTCAAGTAGGTATGGAACGCCGCAGGATTTCATGTATCTGGTTGATTGTCTGCATCAGAATGGTATAGGTGTCATTCTCGACTGGGTTCCTTCTCATTTCCCAAGCGATGAGTTTGGTCTTGTTTATTTCGACGGGACTCACCTGTACGAGCATGCGGATCCGAAAAAGGGATTTCACCCGGACTGGAATACTTATATCTTCAACTATGGAAGGAATGAAGTGAGGGCGTTCTTGCTCAGCAGCGCCCTATTTTGGCTCGACAAATACCATATTGATGGACTTCGGGTTGATGCCGTCGCATCCATGCTTTACCTTGATTATGGTAGAAAAGAAGGAGAGTGGATACCGAATCAATACGGTGGAAAGGAGAATATTGAGGCGATAGATTTCATTAAAAAATTAAATGAGGCAGTCTACTCAACCCATCCCGATGTACAGACCATTGCCGAAGAATCCACTGCTTGGCCGATGGTCTCAAGGCCGTCGTATGTGGGTGGTCTTGGATTTGGGATGAAGTGGAATATGGGGTGGATGCACGACACTATTGATTATTTCTCAACAGATCCAGTTTATAGAAAGTATCACCAAAACCAGCTTACGTTTAGCATATGGTATGCGTTCACAGAAAACTTTTTCCTTTCCCTATCTCATGACGAGGTTGTTTATGGAAAGGGGTCCCTGCTTAGGAAGATGCCGGGAGATGATTGGCAAAAGTTTGCAAATCTGAGGGCGTTGTTTGGTTATATGTTTGGACATCCTGGTAAAAAGCTCCTTTTCATGGGTGGTGAGTTTGGACAGTGGGATGAGTGGTATCATGAAGCTAGTCTGGATTGGCACCTGTTAGAGTATCCTCCACATCAGGGAGTAAAAAAATGGGTCCGAGATCTTAATCATCTTTATCGGAGTGAGCCCGCGATCCATGAGCTCGATTTCAGTTTAGAGGGTTTTGAATGGATCGAGTTTAGGGATTCTGAGAGCAGCATTATAAGTTTTATAAGAAAAGGGAAGAGTAATAATGATATTGTGCTTGTAGTGTGCAATCTCATACCGGTACCGAGGTACAACTACAGGGTAGGTGTGCCAAGGGGTGGCTTTTGGAGGGAGGTTCTAAATAGTGATGCCTCTATATATGGGGGAAGTGGCCATGGTAATTCGGGAGGAGTTGAAGCCATGCCTATTCCTATCCACAGGAGATACAATTCTATCTCGCTAACACTACCGCCTCTGGGTGTGCTGTTTTTTAAGAGTGAGGGTTAATGCCGACAAAAACATACCCCTGGAAGTTTGTGAACTCCCTCGGTAAATCCTCTATGAGCGAGTTTTCTGAAATCATAAAGAGTTTTGTGTTACCTTAACTAAATGCATTACTCCCGAGGTTGTTGCGGGGTTAAAAACCACGCCTATCGTTTCGGCGAATCCAACCCGATCACACTGAGCATGTCGAAGTGGAAATGAAGGCGTAGCCCTAAATTTCTTTGTGCCGCCGAGCTTTGATTAGGGTTTCCGCTGGCCTGTCATTGCGAGCGTTAGCGAAGCAATCTGCTAGGTTAACGCTATATTGGAATGGATAATCAAACGTTCTGCCAATGCCGAAGGAGATTGCTTCGAGACTATTTAAGTCTCTCGCAATGACATCTGGGGATTTCAGTTTCTATTAT
>JBAUII010000111.1:0-39875 GCA_049682815.1 Thermodesulfobacteriota bacterium
GCCAAAAGATGCTTAAGTGTTATCATCAAACCACTAAATATTTGCGGCAGATAAAGCCTCTCAGAGAAGCTAAGCTTAGGCTGTTCGAGTGTCTTAACTGAAATTGCCATATCGTCTCACGAAAAAGTAAACACTAAAATATGTATAACACAATTAAAAAGAATTGGAAGTCGGATTGGAAGGTAAGAAAAACTAAACGGACAGCCTTTCATCAAGTTGCAGGCTATCACAGTAGAAACTGATGGTCTCAGATGTCATTGCGAGAGACTTAAAAAGTCTCGAAGCAATCTCCCTCGGCATTCGCAGAGCGTTTGATTATACATTCCATTATAGGATTAACCTGGCAGATTGCTTCGCTAACGCTCGCAACGACAGGCCAAGGACACGCTGGAGCCAGCTACGTAGAATTCGCTAGTTAATCCGAACAATTTCAAGGATATCAACTTTCTCTAAATTCCCTTCTTAGCCTAACATAGATCAAAATTGCCGAGCAGGCAGAAATTGACATCATAATCAACCCTAAGGTTGAATGTCCAAAAAGCAATTTGCCTATCCCAACCATCGAAAAAAATACAAAGCCAACTCCCAAAAGCCAATTAACGACAACTGGTAGAAAAGAAGGCGCGGTAACGACCGGATTCATTGCTTTGACGGGACCCCAAAAACCCCATGGGCGCACCCTATTATAGAATTTAAATAACGTTTCGTTCGGTTCGGGACTGGTAAAATATGTAACTAACAGCCAGCTCACGATTGAGACCGGAATTACTATTATCTGGTGCTTCAGCTCGATAGGCACATTCTTTAGCTTAGCAAACATGGTCACAATGAAAATGGTTATCAAAGACGAAGCAAGAGCAGATATCTCAGACCATGCATTAATCCTCCACCAAAACCATCTGAGTACCAGTACCAGCCCTATTCCAGCACTCATAGCCCAAAGGTAAATCCAGGCTTTGCCTATGTTGGTGATTTGAAAAGCGATATACCCGGCCAGCACGGTCAGAACGAATGTGCAGATCCTCGAAACAAAAACATAGTGCGCTTCTGAACCATCATTCTTAATAAATCTCCTGTAGATATCATTCATCAAGTACGACGCGCCCCAGTTCAGCTGAGTAGATAGAGTTGACATAAATGCTGCAAGAAACGACACGATCAATAAACCGGTAAGACCAGAGCCGAGGAAATCCCTGACAACAACTACGTACATAGCCTCGTTGTCACCAGACGTGATAGACGCGGTTGGATAAACGATCAGCGAAGCAACCGCAATCAATACCCAGGGCCAGAGTCTAATTACATAATGGTTAAGGGAAAACCAGGCCGTTCCCAATAGCGCGTGACGCTCATTCTTGGCAGAACATATCCGCTGAATGAAATAGCCCCCTCCGTCGGCATTATGGGAAGACCACCATATGATGGTGACGTAGACCAGAAAAACGAAAAAACTTGATGACCAGAAGCCCTCACTAACCGGTATCCCACCTGATGGAGTCATAAAGAAAGACAGATGCCCCTTAAGTCCATTTATCTTGTCCAAAAAACCCGCGAAGCCACCAATCTCGGGAGAACTGATCACCACCCACGCCAAGATGAAGGTACTAATGAGAGCGACAAAATACTGAAGAAAATCCGTAAGCGCTACTCCCCACAGTCCGGACATCATGGTGTAAAAAAAGGCAATTGCCATGCAAATTAATACAGCCAGAGAAGTCTCGACGCCAAAAAAGACCTTAAGCACCTTGGCCATGGCGCTGATAACCCATCCCATAACGATGAAATTGAATAAGGTTGAAAAATAAAAGGCCTTAAACCCCCTAAGAAACGCGGCAGGCCTGCCACTGTAACGAATTTCGATAAGCTCATTATCCGTGATAACCTCCGCCCTTCTCCATAGCCTTGAAAAAACAAACACAATAAAAACATGGCTAAATATATAATTCCACCAAAACCAATTTTTCCAGATGCCCTCTGTTCTAATCCATCCGGTTATCACAAGTGGAGTATCGGTAGCAAATGTGGTAGCGACCATTGAAGTCCCAATAATCCACCATGGCAGGTTTCTTTCTGAAATAAAATAAGACGACATACTCCCACTCGCCCGTCTGGTGAAGTAAATACCCACAACGAGAGACAGAAACAAATACGCACCGACGATAAACCAGTCTAATAGACTCAGAGAGTTAAAGTTAGATCCAGACATAAAGTTAATCGATTCCTAAAGTTGGTTTAATCGAACTGGAAGGATTCCTTCGGGTTTGAGTTTTCCTAACAGCACCTCTGCAGCCGCAATTTGACAAGCGTCAAGTCTATCAAACGCACAGATGATTGTATCGAAATTCTCAAACCCCCGAACTACGTATGGCGACCCAAAAGATATTAAGAATTTATCACAGTCGGCCTTGCCAATCCTTTTTAAACTGAGCTTAACACCTTCGGGTAGTCTGTAATTGTCCTTCCACGCACCAACCGAAGTATACGTCAGGCAGATTATTGCCTGGCGACGTCCCGGTGCAAGTTGAAAAAAGACATCAGCATCAAATCGCCGGATTACTTCTACTTCACATTCTATTCCAGCCTGCACGAGTTTTGCAACAAAGGGTTTAGAAGGTTCATCTGATGCTTGAGTAACATCGAAAACGAATACCTTCACCCTATTATTATCTAGCCCGCGTCCTTTCAAAAGACAAACAGAGCGCCTGGCAATTTCATCAACAATTGTTGATCCAGAGCTTTTGCTATGCAAAAGATCCGACTGATGTTCATCAAGCACCCTCAATTTTGCATTAATAACCTTTCCCACCGCACCCTCTAATCGAGCCGTAGAGATCCTTCCATCTTTTACCCTTGTAGTTAATTCTTCAATCAGGCGTGCGGGTTCGACAGGGTCGAGAATAATGTCACAACCGGCGGCCATGGCGTGGCCCGCCATATCCGCTTCATCGCCGTACCGAGATAAAGCTTCCATGTGAAAAGAGTCGGATATTACCAGACCCCTAAATTCTAGGCGGCGAAATAATACATCATTTATTAACGTGTCCGAAAAGGTCGCCGGAATCAGATTTTCATCGATCCGAGGCGCTGCGATATGGGCTGTCATGATGGATGAAACCCCGACCCTTATTGCTTCCTGGAAAGGAATCAGATCGCAATTCAGGAATTCCTCAATAGATCGTGACAGTGTAGGAAGGTCTATATGTGAATCGATATCAGATGAGCCATGCCCTGGATAGTGTTTAGCGCATGCCATTATTCCGTTATCCTGAGAACCCCTGATAAATGAACTCCCCAGTCTTGAAACCTTATCGGGGTCATCGCCGTAAGAACGGATTCCTATAATAGGATTATCCGGATTAGAATTAACATCTAAGACAGGGGCAAATATCATGTTTAGACCCTGAGCCCTCATTTCATCGGCGATAAATCTTGCCTGCCTGTAGACAAGGCTTTCGTCATCTATCGCTCCGAGGGCCATTGTAAATGGAAAGAGGGTAGCCCCAGACAAGATTTGACCTAATCCACGCTCAGCATCGCATCCTAAAATCAAAGGGATGGGTGATATATTCTGGAGTTCTCGAATTGCCCCACCCGTATCCTCACATTCTCCTCTCATGATAATAAAGGAACCAACTTTATATCTCTCAATAAGTTCTTTCGCATAATCGAGAGTATTCGATTCCGTAAAATCAAGCCTAGGCATGATTATCTGTCCGATCCTCTGGGTTGGGCTTAGTTTATCAATACCATATTTCATCGCTTCTACCTTCAGCAGTCCTGCATTCCAGTGTTCCAAAAAGGTTTGCTCGAAAAGGATCCTAACCCAACGGAGATTAGTTGTCTTCTGCTCTCAAAAAGCCCTACCTAACACAATCTTTCCCAAAGGCACACACGACTTAGCACCAGTTACGGTGGGCAAGTTAGTGCAATTACCAGAGACAAGCTCGTTTGCCAAGAGAGCAAATGCAACTGCTTCCTTTGCATCAACCGGTATTCCATAAGCATCTGAGCTTGAAATCGTTACATGATTGATCCTTTCTCTCAGTCTTTTCATCAAGATTGGATTTCTACTCCCCCCACCACTACATACTACTTCACTGACACTCCATTTTGGAAAGATAAAATGTTCATAAGATATCGCTATGGATTCAACCGTTAGCTCAAGTAGCGTCGCCATCAGATCGATGAGGCTAATTTCGCCTTCTTCTACCAAAGAATAAAGTCCCGTTGCCATCCTTTTGCCAAATCGTTCTCCACCTGTAGACTTTGGTGGTTTAAGACGGAAATAGGGATCGGATAACAGCCTTTCCAATAATCTTTTGTCGGCTGCGCCCTCCTGGGCTATTTCGCCATCGATGTCGTACCTTTTCTTTCCCTCCGTCGCTAAATTCACAACCCAGTTCATAAGGAGGTTTCCTGGCCCGGTATCAAACGCTTCAACATCAAATATTCTTTCGGTTACAACAGTGACATTAGATATGCCACCGATGTTCTGCGAAACTAAAGTCTTTCCGGATCGATGAAAGAATAGGTAATCCGCATACGGGATCAATGGGGCGCCTTCACCACCTGCAGCTATGTCTCTGGGCCTGAAGTCACCTATCGTAGTTATTCCCGTACGCTCGGCAATCACATCCAGTTCGCCTATCTGTAGTGTAGAAGGAATTCCATTCGCCGAAGATGGGGGGTTATGATAGATCGTCTGACCGTGTGAACCGATCAGGTCTATATCGCTGGGCTGAAGTCCGCTCCTCTCAATAACAGCCATGGCAGCCTCGGCACAGGCTCTTCCAACAAGAAAGTTAAGTTCAGAGATTTTTTCTATTGAGATAGATGAGTCCAAGCGCTCTATGTCTTCGATTATTCTTGGTTCATATGGAATACAGATAAATTTTATTAACTCGAATCTCGTATCCAGGCCAGACCCCGTAATCCTAAGAAGAGCTGCATCTATACCATCCATGGATGTGCCTGACATTAAACCCACAACCAGTCTTTCCTTTTTTCTAAGAATTCGATCCAACCAGTTCATCTTGAATTCCATATCATGGAGTACTAATGATTTTTGAAAACTTACTTAGATATCAAACTCTTTGAACTAGGGTAGCCCACCGGTCTTGCTGGTGGGGGTACTTGACAAGGAGCTAGACTCGTTGCCTACCCAATTAGTTACCTATTACCGGGTTAATATATGAAAAACCATAAAAGCTTCGCTACGCAATCATTCGGAATTCAGCGCGTCACGCAAGAATCCTTTATGTGTTGATAAAATTTCCTTTGCTTTCTTGTAACCAATGGCCTTACTACCCATGACGATTGCAACCTTTACGTTCCACTTAGACCTCTTCAAAAGGCTATACGCTTTATTTCTATTTATTCCTAAAAGATGCATAACAATTCTAGCTGCCCTATCTCTTAACTTATCTGATCTAGGCTGTACATCCACCATCAGGTTTTCATATGTCTTTCCAAGCTTAATCATTGAGGCAGTGGTCAGCATATTTAACACCATCTTTGTGGCCGTCCCTGCCTTCATTCTGGTTGAACCAACAATTACTTCAGGCCCGACAATTGGACATATACAGACATCCGCCAGCGGTGAATTGTTTATCCGATTGCATGTTACGAGAATGCGCCCGCAGCCCTTCTTTGTCGCATAAACGAGAGCACCCTCGACAAATGGTGTGCTTGCACTGGCAGCCACGCCCACAACTACATCTTTACCATTCAATTTAATTTTTCTTAGGGCTTCGTAAGCATCCATTTTAGAATCCTCGGCTCCCTCCACGGAACGCCATAGGGCCTTCTTGCCTCCGGCAATTATACCGAGAATTTGATTTGGCTTAGTACCAAATGTTGGCGGACACTCAGCCGCTTCCATCACACACAATCGCCCACTCGTACCGGCCCCTACAAGAACCACCCTCGCGCCCGACCTAAGTCTGTTTACAATTAAAACAACAGCCTTCTCGATGTTTCTCTTTTCATTTGAGACCGCATCCGCGACCCACTTGTCTTCCTCACTAATCAGCTCAATTATGCGACGAGTAGAATGTTGATCGATTTCTTTGGTTCTTGGGTTAATTCTTTCGGTAATGAGATGTTCTGTACTACGTCGTTTTTTCACGAGAAGTAGAATGTCCAGCTAGTAAGAATAAATTAATGTTTAATGCGCAATTTATTGACTTTTAACAACAGCTATAATAAATTTCTTTCACAGGCGGGCGTAACTCAGTTGGTAGAGTACAAGCTTCCCAAGCTTGGGGTCGCGGGTTCGAGTCCCGTCGCCCGCTCCAGCAATTTTAAGCTCAAGCTATTGGTTTTCCGTATCCTTTGCCTTCTCATCCAGGAGATACTTGACTGCAGCGCGAACAAATCTACTCCTATCAGCCTGGCCCAATACGCCCTTTAAATTATCATATACAGCGGGATCAATTAACAGCGCACCAAGGGTCCCCTCACCACCCTTAAGCATTTCCGTTATTTCCCTGAAGTTTGTCGCGGCCTTTTTAAGTTCAGGTGCTATTCCATCTTGGCCACCAAGATCATTTGAAGCAGAACTGATATTAGATAGTGTGCTGTCTAATTCTTCAGACAATTTTTTATCATAAATCAACGCATTGAAAAGGCCCGGGCCTTTTCGGATTTGGCCGATCAAATCATTAAGATTTGTCACAGCATCGTCAATCTTTAAAAGTGTGTTTTCATCAAAACCCTTTCCCGACTTGTCTCTTTCGCCATAAATTAAGGTATGAAGAACACCCCGATTGGTTTGTACTGCCTTGAGGCTACTCTCAATGGCCTCAGCACTCCTGCTAAGTGAGGCGATCGTCTTATTTATATTCTCGACGTTTTCTTGTTTAGCAAAAGCCTTTACAATTTTATCCAAGCTCTTCGAGATACTTATGATATTATCGATCAACTGACCCGACTGACCTATCAACTCCTGAAACTGGGGTGGAGTGTAGCTTTTTATCTGTGTGTTGTTTTGAATCTGCTTTGGAGGTTCCTTCTTTCCCCTTATGATTTCGATGTATTTATCTCCAAGCAGCCCTTCGGTCTGTATTGTTGCAACCGAATCAGGACTGATCCTTCTCATCCCCTCTTCACTAACCTCCATGATGACCTTGATCAGATTGATATCGGGATCTTGGGGAAATTCAACATCCTTAACGCTGCCGATGCGCACCCCTGATAACCTTACAGAAGCCCCTTGAGTGAGGCCGGCAGTATTGGTAAATGAGGTATTCAAGTTATACTTCCTCTTAAAAAGCACCTTATCTCCACCGAAGATGAATATAAAAATTATCAATATTATGAATGTTACTAATACGAAAAAACCGACCTTCAGCTTCAATGCGCGTTGATCCATTAAATTTATTCCCCTCTAATTCTTTAAGTTATTAATCTCAAAGGCTTAATCATATACTCCATGCCCTTTAAAAGTTAACTTCATAACTAGATTAATCAACTAAAAATCATTATACGCAAAGATTGACAATTTCTCAAAAGACATGTTAATTTTCACTAGCTTCTTAAACCAAAGGAGTTTCAGAAAATGAATAAGATAAAAAATGCCCTAATCAGCGTCTCCAATAAAGAAGGAATAATAGACCTTGCAAAGGAACTTAAGAAGTTCCAGATTGAAATAATCTCAACCGGTGGAACCGCAAAATCTTTGAAAGAAGCCGGGATTGATGTAACAGAAATCTCAGAATACATTAAATCACCAGAGCTACTAGGCGGAAGGGTAAAGACTTTACACCCAAAAATTCACGCCGGTATTCTTGCAGTAAGGGACAATAAAAGTCACGTGCAGGAGCTCGAACAACACGGGATCAAAGGTATCGACCTATTAGTTGTCAATCTATATCCATTTAAAGAAGTAATCAGAAATGAAAACGTATCCTTGAGCGAAGCGATAGAAAACATAGACATAGGTGGCCCTACAATGCTTCGTGCAGGAGCGAAAAACTATAAATTTGTAACAGTCGTCGTCAACCATGATGACTACGGCACCATAGTTAGGGATCTAAAGGAAAATAACGGAAGTATATCAAGCGAAACAAATTTTATGCTGGCGATCAAAGCCTTTTCTCACGTGGCAGGCTATGAAGCAGCAATATCTAACTTTCTATCCTCTATTGAAGTCGATAAAGAAAGAACAAAGTTCCCCCAAAATCTAACCATGCAGTTCGAAAAGAAAATGGGGCTAAGGTATGGAGAAAACCCGCACCAGCAGGGTTCTTTTTATGTAGAAAAGGGTTTTGAAGAGCCTTGTGTCTCAAATTCTTCTCAGCTACAGGGTAAGGAACTATCGCTAAACAATATCTTTGATACGGATGCGGCGCTTGAAACCGTGAAGGAGTTTTCAGATCCAGCCTGCGTAATTGTTAAACACAATAACCCTTGCGGGGTTGCGATCGGAGAAAATTCACTGCATGCATTTGCCGCAGCAAGGAAATGTGACCCAGAAAGTGCATTTGGCGGTATTGTAGCCTTTAATACGGAAGTCGACGAACATACAGCATCTGAGGTCACGGCGATGTTTCTTGAAGTGGTGATAGCTCCCGGTTACAGCGATAAAGCGGTTTCAATTCTTTCAACTAAGTCAAATCTTAGAGTTATGAAATCACCTCTCCTCAAAAATTCGACGCAAGGTGGGTTTGATATCAAGAGGGTGGTAGGGGGCATACTCGTTCAGGACAGGGATCTTAGTGGAGAGGAAGATTTTAAAGGCTTCAAAGTAGCGACTAAACGACAACCCACGGATGAAGAAATAGAGGATCTGAAATTCGCGTGGAAGGTATGTAAGCACGTAAAATCTAATGCAATTGTTTTCGCACGCGATCGACAAACCATAGGCATCGGTGCCGGGCAGATGAGCAGGATCGATTCCGTAAGAATTGCCGCGATGAAGGCAAGGGTTTCAACAAAAGGGTCTGTACTTGCATCCGACGCGTTCTTCCCATTCCGCGATGGAATTGACGAAGCAGCAAAGTCCGGTATAACGGCGATTGTACAACCCGGTGGATCAATAAGGGATAATGAAACAATAGCTGCTGCAGACGAACATGGCATTGCAATGATCTTTACAGGTGTAAGACATTTTAGACATTAATTTTTTAACTCAATGCCACTATACTCCAGTATCGTTCCCCTCGCAAACTCAAGCTGCGCAAGCGCAATATTATACGACGTTATAGCGCTAATCTCCGAAAATTTTTCCCTAACCAAATCTCGCTGAGATTCCAATACATCTCTGGTTGTCCCAATACCCACGTCTAGCCTTTCCTGATTGTTTCTTAAAACCTCTTCGCGGAGCTCCACAGCCACCTTTGCCGCCTGTATGCCCCTTATACTATCGTCAATATTTATTATTGCGTTCCGAACATCCAGTGATATATCATCCAATACCTTCTTAAAAGCTATTACGCTTCTATCCGCCTCCGCCGATGCCTTTACATAATCACCCCTTGCTGTTTGGTTAAAGATAGGAAAACTGAAAACGCCCAGGACCTGCCAGGTTGGGAAGTCAGCGCTGAATAAACTGCTGAATGACTTACCGGTACCCAAAAATCTGTCAGGGATTGGTTCAGGCATGTCGCCAAAGCTCAGTCGGTCTGGATTTTCGTCACCGCCCAAACCTTCGAGTAATATATTTCCCTGTATCGACAGGCTAGGCAGTCTCTGATTTGAATAGAACTTCTTAAGTGATTCCTTGTTCTTAATGTCAAGCTTTGACTGTTGAACCTCCGGTCTATTTTCATAGGCCTCTTTAAGTACTTGACTCTCTTCGAAAGACTTATAAAGAGTTGTAGGTTCATCCGCTGTGGAAATCTTCTGCGATAACGGGATCGCGAGTAGATTCTTCAAAGCATCCTCATCTTGTTTTAGATCATTCTCAGCCCTGATTAGATCCACCTCCCTTGCGGCAACCTCGGACTTGGCTTCGACAGCGGCTACCGGGGGAAGTACTCCTACCTCAACCTGAATTTCATTTCTCCGTTGAAGATCCTTCGCGAGATCGAGCGCGGTCTGCGCTAGCTCGAGATTCTTTTTGGAAGCCACGAGATTCCAATATGCCGTCTCAACGTTTAGAAAGACATCCGAAATACTTCTCTTTAATTCTTCATATGATATTTCGCTTGATCTCTTTGCTACTACAATTGGTGTCAAATTTACGCCGGTCCCGAAGTTCTTTAGCAGGTCTTGTCCTAAACTAAAGCTTAGAGAATTGAACCAGCTGGGCGATAAATCCACAATCGGGGAAGTCGTAGTTACCCTCGACGTCGAAAAATTCAAGACATTATAAAAAGTCCCCGTAGGGAGATTACCCTGCACATTTGTCTGTGCAATAAACTCCTTTTGTTCGACCTCAGCACTTTCTATAAACGAACTGGTTGTGGGTGTCGTACCATCCGTATATGATGAACCTATATTTAACAGGGGATCGAATATACCCTTCTGCGTCTTAACCTCTCCCAGCGAAACCTCTACGTTCTTTCTTTGAATCTGTATATCCCTATTGTTTTCAAGCGCAATTCTTCTCACGTCTTGAATAGATAAATTCATGACGTCCTGAACATTTGCCAGGGATAATATAAGTAAGAGAATTGTAGATGCCATCAATCGTCCTCCAATAAGCATTGAGAGATAAATATCTAGTGATCATAACACCAGCACCAATCGATTCATCGTCCCAAATATCTTATCTGATAGAGATGAATAATACAGCGCTAGATCTGCTAAAAAAATTTGAACGTATATACGCATTATTCCTTTTAGAATGGACAACCCCTTTCTAATCGATTTATATTTGTCCGCTCTTTAAATCGAAAAAAGATGGGTTAATTCATTTGGAGCCGAATCACATTTACACCAGACCAGGAAAGTCCCGATTTATCTCCTTATAAATTAATGAAACATTAAGCCTTGGGTTAGGTCTAATGTTCGCTAGCTCTCATAACTTTATGGATCTAATGAAATAAGATAGGTCTATTATTAGGATCCCTAACGAAATTGCGATTTTTAAATCCCGTTTGTAAGCTTA
This sequence comes from Thermodesulfobacteriota bacterium, assembly GCA_049682815.1. GTDB lineage: Bacteria > Desulfobacterota_D > UBA1144 > Nemesobacterales > CSP1-2 > DASWID01. The sequence continues at coordinate 11,054 of JBAUII010000111.1, forward strand.
TGAATTCAAGAAGGCCATGCATAGATTCAAGTTTGACATATCGGTTAATCAATTCTCTCTTCGAGCTAGTCTGTAAGTCCTTCCATCAAATGAGCAAATTAATAACTCATTGTCTTCATCCACGCCAAATGACACTATTGTAAATGGATCAAACTGCAGCAACTCGTCATTATTTATTGGCTGGTTATTCTCATCGACACTGAGAGCCCATACCCGGCCACTTCCAAAGTCAGCATATACATATGATCCGAGAAGCTCAGGGAACTCAGAGCCACGGTAAACAAATCCACCAATAATCGTAACCCCCTCATCCCTCGGGTACGCCCAAATAGGCATCTGAAGTCCGGTCATGTCACAACCGAATTCAGGATTAAAACAGCTCGTTCCTTCCATTATATCCCAACCAAAATTCCCACCTTTCTCAATAATATCGATTTCTTCAAATCGATGTTCTCCAACATCGCCGGCCCAAAGAAGCCCTGTTTCGCTATCGAAGCTAAAACGGAATGGGTTGCGCAGACCATAGGCAAAAATCTCTTCCCTTTTTCCTTCATTGTTCGAGAAGAAAGGGTTGTCTGGAGGAATAGAATAATTAAGACCGTTTTGTGGATTGTCTACGTCTATACGCAGGATCGACCCAAACAAATTTGAAGTGTCCTGACCATTTGTGATTGAAGTAGTAATACCCAATGAAATATAAAGGTAGCCATCTGGTCCCATCGCAATTTGACCTCCACAAATGCAAGTACCAGGCTCGACCTGTAAGCTATGGTTAAGTTCAAGTAAGATTAACTCGCTTCCCGGATCGGCTTTATCAAGGTCGGCATTACTCACGCTGAATCGTGATATAACCGTTCTTTGCGGTTTCTCCGCTATGTAGAAAACATAAAAGAACCCGTTAATCTCATAATCCCTGTGGAAAGTAAACCCCAATATGCCCCTTTGATCTCCATCAAAAAAGACCCGATCCCTTATGTCCAAAAAAACTTTAGTCTCGGTAATGGACGGATCGTTATCAATAACATGGATAACACCCCTTTGCTCAGCCACAAAAAGCCTGTCTGTTCCGTCACCTGCACTCTGTATATCGAGCGGCCTATCAAATGAAATATTGGGAAATGCATTCACCAGAGTGAATATACCCTGCTGATCACCGCCCGGTGAAGAGCCAGACTCATCGCCTGAATCTGTGCATGACAAAGAGATTATAATCATGATTAAAAGGCTAAAACATCGATATTTCATTTTAATAGATCGCTGTGGTCGGCTACACCTTATTATAACTTACAGGTACCCGACTTTTATAGTATTTTTCGTCTAAAAGCAATAAACCCTTCTGCTTGGATAAGATCAAACAGAAGGGTTTATTAAACTAACGGAAAAGATAAAGCGTAGGGAGATCCATCTGGGATCTCCCCCATAAGACCGTAATTTTTATTTAAAGAACTGATCTATGTAAATTAAAAGCCTGCCCTGTACAGCCCAGGGAAATCTAAATGCATTGAATTCACTCGGAACCGTGTTGTTACTGGTTGAGTTCATAACGGCAGATGCCTGCTGTTTCTCAAGCTGCTTTAATCCACTTCCAGCAAAGACGAGGCTACCGATTAAATCAAAGTTCACGCCAGGCCATACCTGCCAGGTAAGTGTCCCCTCAATTTCAGTACCTAGGTACCTATCGACATCGGTACCAACTCCAGGACCAAAAGTTCCCGTTGGGTAAAGAGGAGCAGTAGTCTCATTATTCCACCCAACCACAGCCTGACCTGTGAAGGAAAGCGGGTCTGCGATCTTTACTGTTCCCCAAGCCCTTCCGTAGAATGAGTTTATCACGCTACCCTCGATCCTGTAGATGTTTGGAATTATGTGTTTGTACATCAGGTTATCAAGATTGTAGGCAGGGCTAAATACAATGGCGTTTCCTTCAAGGTCCCCCGTATTCGTATTATCGCCGCCGGCCCAACCAAACTCTGCCGCCACCAGCTTTATCGGCCACCCGGGATAGACCTCACCCCTGACAGCAAAGAGAAGGTTAGACTGGTTAATGTCAAAATTCGGAAGCACGCCGCCTAAATTAGTCTCAACCTCTCCCTGAGCGCCCTGAATCTCACCGACAAACCTCCAGAGATCGGTCTTGATATCGAGCACGCCTGCCCAGAGGGTTAGACGCTTAAGATCGATATCAAAGGGCTGTTGGGCATTAGGTCCGCCTGTCGGAGTTATTGCTAACACATTCTCCTGATGAATGTAAGGAAATACATAACCACCCACAGTAAAGTTAGTCCCCATGATATTGGGGTTATTGTAGATCAAGGCAACAGCGCCGCCATCCCAGCCATCTCCGAGACCGGTTTCCAGGCTCTGACCCTGGGTGAATCTATCGGAGACGAAAACCAGCGTGAAGGTTCCGGCATCTCCACCAAGCCCCCAGGACTTAAGCCAGAGGAACCTGTCAAGCACAAATCCAAGGTCTGACTGTGGATCCCAGCCACCGTTTGCGAGTATTCCAAGACCCCAGTCAAATGGCTGCCTACCTATTCTCACAAATCCCAAATCATACGGAAGCACTATATCGGCATGAAGCATACGGACATTGAAATATTGTACGTCGTCGGTAGCGTCGTTTGGATTAAAAAATCCGCAAACCGTCGTCGCAAGCTGGCCATTTGGCCTGACAAAACCATCTGTGCCCCTAGCACAATCACCGGCTATCTGGTTTGTCAGCAATGCGCCGCGAAACCTGCTGTTCGGAGTATCTGCTGAATTGACAAGCGTACTGCCTGCAGCGCCATTAGTACCCGGGTTTCCAACGAATCCGCTCCCAATGCCACCCCATATATTATTGTCAAAAACATCCACCTGTGCCCTGATAGTAACCTTATCGCTAAGGACCAACTGCGGGGTTAGACGGAGTCTGGTATCTACAAACATTATATTATCGTCGTTATCGTTGAAACCAAGCCTTTGAGCGTTTCTATCGCTCATGGTGCTTAAGAATGTTGCGCCTTTAATAAAGTGGGCCCTTGTACGCATGTAGCTTGGGAAGCCACCCAAGGTTAGCTCTACCGCGTAGGAAGGAACTGCAACAACAAGAGCCAATAGGAACAATACTAGCCATTTGGCTTTACTCATCTCTCCTTACCTCCTTTAAGTTTTTAGAATCTTTCCTAACTTTATATAATATCTAAACTTTTGTCAAGAGGTTTTTTTCTGCTTTTTTTACATTCTTTAATACTAAAATTAATCAAAAATTTCCCTATGTCAAGACATCTAAAAAATGAAAATTTTTTGACACCCGTGAACATCGGCTTGAAGTTATTTATCAACCTAAATGCCCTGTAACAATATTGAAAATTTTTCCACTTCTGCCCAGTTATAAGTATATTAGGTCAAATTTACCATAACCCAATTTTCACCCTTTCTTAATATTAACTTCATATTGCAGAACTAGAATATCTAGTACTATGAAAATTCTAATATTATCAGATATTCACGCGAATTGGCACGCCCTGGAAGCCATTGTATCTAACGAAAGTTACGAATACCTTATATTCCTTGGTGATACAGTAGATTTTGGACCCAATCCGAGGGAGTGCACCAGGTTTCTAATGAAGTCCGCATACGGGCAATTTAGCGGTGTGAGGGGTGACCATGACCACGCAATGGCTTATGGCAGTAAGTGTCTTTGTTCCAATGAGCTAAAGAAGCTCTCGCAAAAAACCCGGGAATGGGGAGAGGCGCTGCTCGATAGTGAAGAAATCGGCTTTTTCAGGACACTACCAAAATCCGATCGGTTTATTATCGATGGCTTGAACTTCTTTATCACACATTGTAACGGCGATGATGGGATGTATTTTCATACAGACCCCGACGACATTTCAATACCCGATCATGGTAGACCGAACAGTCGGTCGCATCATGACTTCGTAATTACGGGGCATTCGCATAAACCGTTCATAAAGAAGGTCGGGGCAACCACGTACCTAAACCCGGGATCTGTGGGGCAACCCAGGGATTTCAACCCAAGGGCATCTTATGCCGTTATAGAAGGCGGTGTGCCAACCATAAAGAGAACAAATTATGATATTGAAAAGACCGTAAAAGAACTCCAAGATACCTCCCTACCGAAGAAATCAGTGGGAAAGCTGATATCCATGCTTGTTCTTGGTGGAATTGTTAACTAAAGCTAACCAATAAATCCACCCACGGCATGTTAGGAGCGGCATCTTGCCGCGAATTTCAAACATAATTTTGAATCAGTAATGGTATGAAATCCTACCCCATCGACATCTAAGTCCCATACTAGATTTAAAAAAATCGATGGGTGGGACATTACTATCCCACATATTTCTATTCCCCAGTTCTATAGTGCAGGGTTTGAAAACCTCACCTATCGTTAGAAAAACTGATTTTACAAAACAAACCCGGCACGGGTGGCTCGCCCGTGCCGGGTCAGCTTTTTAAAGAAGGTTAAAGGGGAGATCTATTTCACTAACTATGCCAACTCAAAAATACGTTTGAAGCTGAATTCGAAATAGATTCTCATTGGTATCGGCACCGGTGAAGAATGAAGTTTTGATATAATTGTAGTCAAGCTGGATTTTCCACCTGTTATCGTGGGTGATGTAGTAATTGATCCCGGGTGTCACCGCCCATTCATTTTTGGGTAGACGCTCGTCGGGAATCAAGCCTTGTACGTTATCGAAGTCAATATAGGCGTATCTGCCAGCCAGCTCGAGCACATGGGGAATTAAGAATATGCCGGCCTGTGCCTCGAATCCCTGATCGAAAACCGTATCTAAATCGGACACCGATAGTACAGCAGTGTCAGGGTTCGCCCCGTTTGGATTAATCCATCGTCCGTCATATTCGCCCGTAAAACTGAAGATCTGATACTTGAAATTGACATCTGCGGTGATCGAGGTAACATCTGCGAACTGTAAACCTAGTTCATTCATTCTAGCAGTGAGTTCGCTATTATCGGGTGTCTTTTGAGCAATATTAAGACCAGGCAGCGTTGCGCCCGCAACACCAAACGCAAGTATGGGCTCCTTTTCCTTAAAATTCATCGGTTCTAACTTATAAGCGCCCCCGATTGGAAAGCTGCCTGTACTGCTATATTTCAATTTGCCGCAGCAAGGATTAAACTGAATTCTTCCGACGTATAGAAGGTTTGAATCCCTGCTCACGCCATTCAGACCATCGCCGTTATATACACCGAATCCATACGTAAACATATTAGCAAGGAGACCATAAGCAGCCACTCCTCTGTCACGTCCATACTTGAACTGCTCATTCACGATTGACCTATCTACGAGCTGAAGCTCCGATGAAGACGTAAGTTCTTCCCGGTTGAATGGAACCTTAGACTGACCTAGCCTTGGAAAGATCCTTGTATCGTAAGCGGCATCCAAATATGCGTCTCGCAATACAAAATTCCCATTGTTGTCGGCGCTGATCTGGAATAGATAATTGAACCACGGCCTAAAAGCGTGTCCCTCCCAATATATCCTGAAACGTCTAACATTAAAATCTGTTGCCGTGTTCTTCTCGCCGGTTTGCTTATCATCCGTATTGTCTACCGAGAGCCGAAGCTGTGTGCGAAACTTCATCTTCATCTCAAAGTTCCCATCGTCCGACTCAAGAAAAAATCCCTTATCATATCCGGCCTTGAACTTCTTATACCAGGCATCCTTATCCTCAGCTACTGCCTTTTCGATCTGCTCCTTATCGGCTGCCCTTTGCGACTCTAACTGTTCTATCTTTCTCTGGAGCTGTTGAATCTGCTGCTGATTTTGCCTCTGGATCTCGTCTATCTGCTGCTTGAGCTCTTCAATCTGACTCCTACTCTGAGCCACTTGCTTCCCGGTCAATTCCTGAGCATGTGAGTTCACAACCAGAAGACTAACACCGAGCAATACACCAAGAATCAATCTGCGACCAATCATCATCCTTTTCCTCCTTATTTTATGGATTGATGACGATGATAATTCTAGAAAATTAACTCGAAATGAAAATTTAGTTAAGATTCTGTTAAGGTTTCCGGAGAGTTATTGCCATGAGTCTGTCTCAATCTATAATAGTAATGTAAAATTAAATTGCCGGGAGATAGTGAATGAGTGATAAGGTAGTAGCCATAGTTGATGACGAAGAGGACATAGTTAACCTCGTAAGCCATCACGTAAAGAGGGAAGGTTACAAAGTCAAGGAATTTCACAATGGAAGAGATTTTCTCTTATTCCTAGAATCAATAGTTCCCGACCTGGTGATTCTGGACATCATGCTTCCAGGCATAGATGGTCTCGAGATTTGCAGGATGTTAAAAAACAGGTCCCGCACGTCTTCTATTCCAATCATAATGCTCACGGCTAAGGCTTCCGAGGCAGACGTCGTTGTCGGCCTGGAAATTGGGGCCGACGATTACATTGTAAAACCATTTAGCCCAAGGGAAATGGTAGCAAGAGTAAAAAGTCTTCTGAGGAGAGTAAATACGAAGGAGGCGAAGGAACCAAAGTTAGAGATCGGACCAATTTCTCTAAACTCTGAAAGATATGAAGTAACCGTAAATGAAAAAAGGATCGACCTCACGACCACGGAGTTTAAAATCCTCGAGGTTCTACTTGAAAAAATGGGAAGCGTTTTCACAAGGGATCAGCTCTTAAAGAAGAAAAGGCTTTGGGGCGACGACAAGCTGGTTTACGATCGAACAATCGATGTCCACATAAAAAACCTTAGAGAAAAACTTGGCAAAGCCGGAAATATGATAAAAACTATTAGGGGGATTGGATATAAGTTGGAAGGAGAGTAAAGGACCTGAGATCATTTTGGAAACAATTCCTGGTAATATTTGTAATAATCGCCTTTGTATTCTGCCTGTTTACCTTTCTCACAATTAGCGAATTAAAAAAATACGACCATTCCCTCATAAAGGAACGGCTACTTACGTCAGCTAATATCATCAGTGATCTGATACGCACTCCAATTTCCAGAGAAAGAGCAGATCAAATAGACGCCGCAGTTTCCGAAATTGGGAAAAAGGTAAACATGAGAATCACAGTTATTGACGAGTCGGGAAATGTACTTGGTGATTCAAGCTCAATCCCGGTTGAGATGGAGAATCATTCAAATAGACCGGAGGTAAAAGATGCCATATCAAAAGGGATTGGCCAAAGCACGCGTTATAGTAACACGATAAACAAGGAGATGGTTTATGTCGCAGTCCCAATCAGGGACTCAGAAGGGAGAATCGAGGGCGTAGTTCGAACATCCTTACCAACCAGCTCAATCAGAGCGGCTTTTCTACCTATAAAATCCAAGATTATTTACACCGGGTTTATTCTCATAATAGTTGCCATAGTACTCTCTTACCTGTCTTCGAAAACCTTTTCCAACACACTATCCAGAATAATTGGTCTCTCCGAAGAAATAGCGAAGGGCAATTTTAAAGTTAACTTACCCGCTAAAGATAGAAAGGGAGAGCTTTCGAAGGTGTCATTTGCATTAATTAAAATGGCCCAAAAACTGGACGAGCTGTTCCAAAGGGTTGACTTTGAGAAGGGGCAACTTCAAGCAGTCCTCAGTTCAATGAATGAGGGGGTGATGCTTCTATCGACTAAGGGTAAGATTATGCTCGTCAATGATGCGTTATCTGAAATGTTTGAACTGAAAGATAATCCTATCGACAGGCAATATTGGGAGGTCTTACGGAATAAGGATATCAATGAGCTCATCGAAAACGTTTTCAGGAGTAATGAGAACTCAAAAAAGGAAATCTCTATTTTTTATCCCAGGGAGAGAAATTATCTCGTAAATGTCCGCACATTGGATTATCCCGAAAAGGTGTTAATATTTGTCGTATTCGATATTACCGACTTCAAGAGCCTTGAGAAGATAAAAGCAGATTTCATCGCAAATGTCTCTCATGAGCTCAGAACACCACTTACAGCCATTAAGGGATATACGGAAACGCTTGAGGAAGAGGCTTATGAAAACCCAGAGGATAGAAGGCATTTCTTAGGCATTATTAAGAGGCACACAGACAGGCTCATCAATATAGTTTCAGACCTACTCGTCCTATCAGAAATAGAAAGTAAAGAATCACTTTCGTCAGAAATGAAGAACTCCGAGTTTGAAGTTGTTGACATAAAAGAAGTTGTCACATCATCTTACGAATCATTGAGAAGAAAGATATCGGAAAAAAACCTTCAAGTCGAAATAACCGTTAAGGAGGGTATATCAAGCATAAAGGGTAATAGATTTTTGCTGGAACAGATGTTAATAAACCTCATCGATAATGCAGTCAAGTACACACCCGAAAGAGGGAAGGTGACTATCAGTGCATATGATCAAGACTCAAATATCGACTTAGTAGTAGCCGATACGGGAATTGGAATACCGAAGGAAAATCTAAACAGGGTGTTCGAGAGGTTTTATAGAGTTGATAAGACAAGGTCAAGAAACCAAGGGGGGACCGGACTCGGACTCAGCATCGTAAAGCATATAGCAATAATACACAATGGTAAAATAAATGTCGAAAGCGAAGTTGGAAAAGGGAGCAGATTTATAATTACGCTACCCTGTGCAGATAGAATCCACTGAATAAAAAAAATTTATACCGGAATTACCATATATTGGTGGTACTCTAGATGGACTCTCGGAATGTCCGTTTAACTCAGGAAATGTTTTGGCATTCCAGGCATCTTGTAGTGAAGGTGCCTTTCTGACCCTAATTTCACATATTATGTAAGTCGCGATATAACCCCTAAGCCTCTAGCAATTGCCAATTGGGTTGTCGAGGACCATTGACAGGTTGATCCATATTGGTTCAATTTGCTCCTTATAGAGCTTGTAATCATGATCATATCCCGCAGGATTATTCTGCCACCCGACAAACCTATTATACACTGCGTTTAAGCTTTCGATAACAGAGGGAGAATCGAAGCACCAACTTAGATCGACAAACTTCGGGAAGAAGATCTTAAAGAAGAAAATTTGCTTGATTAAATGCTGCTCTAAATCATAAATATCTTTGAAATCCGTCCACATGAGATCAAACCATCCGGTCCTAACCCAACTGTATCCTCCGGCAAATGACCTTGCGATGTTGCCCTTAAGCCCAAGCCTCTCAGCCGCTTTGTAAGCGAGTTCTGTAAATACAGATGCGGCCTCCAGGGTGAGGTAGTCATATAAATGAACCTTATATTACATCCCAATCAAGTTCTTGATCAAGTCGAGATTGTCGTTAATATGATCCTCAAGGTCGAATTTTCCAATATCACCGCAATCTTCAAGCGATATGGCTATGTTCTCCCACTCCCTTCTAGCTATCTGAGCTACTGCCCTTATCTCCATATTTTTCCGGCTCATTCCAAATGTCTAAGAATCATCTCCAACAAATACGCTATTAGATCGACCTACCTGATAGCGTTAACAGCTCTAAATCGTTCTTACTATAAAACGCCTATCTATTATCACATCTTTCCCGAGATTCTTTGCCCTTTTGAATTTTAAACCAGTGAATTATCGTCCCTAAATACTCGGTTCTTAGGAAATTTACCTAAATCCAAATCTATACTAAATAAGACATGTTAATAAGAAGTTAAGACTAGATTAAGCAAAGATTAAGGGTAGAAATGCTTAATTTGAGTGCTGTTTAATTCTCGCCAAATTAAGTTAAGCTTCATTAGCGCAAGCCAGCGATAAGATACCTCAGTTAACATTGCATTCATCTTCTATTAACACTTTCTTAACATAATGCATGTTAACTATTCCAAAATTTAGAACAGGAGGAATATCGTTATGTCTAGATGGACAAAATGTTTTAAACATTTAAGCTGCATGGTTACTACTCTAGTGTTCATTCTAATACTAGACCTTTCACCAGTAACTGCCCAGGAGGCGGTAAAAGTTGATCCTGACATTCCAGCGTACGGTAAGGTAAGCGGTGTATCAGGCAATATCAGCAGTATTGGCTCTGACACGATGAATAACCTCATGACACTATGGTGTGAAGGGTTCAGTAAAAATTACCCCAATGTAAAATGTCAGATAGAGGGAAAGGGATCAAGCACCGCACCGCCGGCGCTCATCGAGGGAACCGCACAATTCGGCCCCATGTCCCGTGAAATGAAGAGTACAGAAATCGACGACTTCGAAAAGAAGTTTGGTTATAAACCGACCCAGATCCGAACTTCGATTGACACATTGGCAGTTTATGTCAACAAAGATAATCCTGTAGAATGCATAAGCATGGTTCAGGTCGACGAAATTTTCTCGAAGGGGAGGACATGCGGGGGCACCAAAGAGATAAAAACTTGGGGTCAACTTGGACTAACGGGGGACTGGGCTAACCGTCCCATAAGCTTATACGGCAGGAATTCAGCCTCCGGTACCTACGGTTATTTCAAGGAGCACGCACTCTGCAAAGGCGATTACAAAGACACGGTAAAGGAGCAGCCGGGATCCGCTTCGGTTGTCCAGGGAGTTGCGGAAGACCGATTCGCGATAGGGTACAGTGGCATCGGATATAAAACTTCGGGAGTTCGGACAGTACCACTTTCAAAAGATGGCGGGCCATGCGCAGAACCGAATCTGGAAAACGTACTGAATAATTCCTATCCTCTCGGAAGATTTCTATATTTATATGTTAACAAAGACCCAAACAAACCCCTCGATCCGCTGCGTGAGGAATTCATAAAATTCATACTGTCCAAAGGAGGTCAGGAAGTAGTGGTTAAGGATGGATACGACCCACTTCCGGGAAAGATCGCCGCAAAAGAACATGCCAAAATACAATAACGGCACAAGAATATGCTATGATTTGAGTTAATTCATGTCGGCACAAACGAGACACAAGGTAACGAAAGATGATAGAGAAGATCAACAAGCCGCCTCAAAGTCAGCAGGGCTCAAACGCAGGCGACTTGCTGATCTTATTGGACGCATTGTCGTAACAGCCGGCGGTATTGGAATCATACTCAGCATACTGGCCATACTGGTCTTCATTGCCCTCGAGGTGATCCCACTCTGGAAAAGCGTAAGGTCCGAGCTTGTCGGCACATATGTCCTCAGTGAATCGCCCGAACTTGCCTCTTACTTTCTGGACTATTCTCCTTCGACGTCAGAATTCCCATTCCTGGCAACAGGCGCAGATGAGTACGGTGAAGTCGGATTTATAATAACCAGAGATGGGCATATTCACTTTTTGTCGTTGAAAGATGGCAGAACAATAAAAGACATACCATTATCGAAAATACTAGGGGAAAAAGTACTATCCGTTTTCGTTTCTGCCAACAACCGTATATATGCACTGGGAACAGAGGACGGTTATATATTGCCTGTTAAAGTTAATTTCGACGTAAGGTTCACAGACGATGGAAAAAGAATAATTGATCCCAGGGTTATTGAAGAGGAACCTATACAAATAAGTACTCTTCCCTTAACCAAAGTAGCCTTTCAGGAAAAAAATGATGAAGCCATTGGAGCGGCGGCTGTTACTTCAGATCAGAAGCTACTACTATTCTCGCAAGAGGAAAGTACATCACTATTTGGAGATAGCGAGAAAGAGCAACATTTACAGGATCTTACGCCAAACCTAGCTGGTGACAAAGTCACAACTATGGAGCTTGACAATGTGTTGGACAACCTATATGTCGGCACCGAAGAGGGAAAGCTATTTCATTGGAATATAAGCGATAGAAACAATCCTGAATTACTGGAGATTGTGGATGCAGCCGGCAATTCAAATACGGCAATAACGGCACTTGCATTCCTCATGGGAGACCGTTCCTTAATAGTTGGAGATGAGGCAGGTGACGTCTCAGTTTGGTTCCAGGTAGAGGATCCTACTTCACCAAAAGGGAAAAGGCTTAAGAAAATCCACGTCTTAGATTCACTGGAAATTCCGATTACGGCTATCTCACCCTCTCCAAGAAAGAGGGGCTTCCTGACGGCGGATCAACAAGGCAATGTAGTCTTATATCATGCAACCTCCGAACAAAAATTACTACGATTAAACGCTGAAAAAGAGAAAATTAATGCGCTATCATTTTCCCCAAAGGCCAATGGCTTTCTCGCAATAGACCAGAAAGGGACACTTTACGACTGGCATATAGATAATCCTCATCCTGAAACGACTCTTAAAACACTTTTTGGTAAAGTTTGGTACGAAGGCTATTCTAAGCCCGAATATGTATGGCAATCAACGGGAGGAACAGATGATTTCGAACCCAAGTTTAGTCTGACCCCTCTTGCCTTCGGAACATTAAAAGGTGCATTCTACGCACTTTTCTTTGCAATACCCCTATCAATACTCGGAGCAATTTGTGTGTCACAATTCATGCATCCATCCCTCAGGAACACTTTAAAACCTGTTATTGAGATCATGGCAGCCCTGCCAAGTGTCGTTTTGGGATTCTTTGCCGGTCTCTGGTTAGCTCCCCATATTGAGAAGATTGTGCCCGCCGCTTTTTTGATGCCGTTAGTCATAACTATCCTTACCCTGTTAAGCGTTTTTGTCTGGCAATACGTTCCCAAATCGATCAAGGGAAGATTTATGGATGGCACTGAGCTTTTCCTTCTCATTCCGGTGATAATCCTTGGAGTATTAATAAGTTTATGGCTCAATACGCCTATTGAAGGTCTACTCTTTGGTGGGGATTACAAAGGGTGGCTGTATAGCGTATTAGGGTTACAGTACGATCAGAGAAACGCATTAATTGTCGGGTTCGCAATGGGCTTTGCAGTGATACCGATTATTTTCACCATTTCGGAAGATGCATTATCGAGCGTACCCAAGAACCTTACCGCTGGATCCTTTGCTTTAGGCGCAACCAGGTGGCAAACCGCTATAAATGTTATATTGCCAACTGCGAGCGCAGGAATATTCTCTGCTATGATGATAGGGCTCGGACGGGCAGTGGGTGAGACAATGATAGTGCTCATGGCTACAGGAAATACGCCACTTATGGATTGGAGCATCTTCAACGGATTCAGGGCGCTGTCTGCCAACATAGCGGTTGAAATCCCTGAGGCTCCGGTTGGAGGTACTCTTTACAGGATATTATTTCTTGCAGCACTTTTGCTTTTCCTCGTCACGTTCATCGTAAATACCGCTGCCGAATTGGTCAGGCAGAGGCTCAGAAAGAAATTCGGACAACTATGAAAAACCTCTGGAAAAGCGGAGATCCATTTGTATGGCTCACTGGAGTGGCTTTGATGTTCAGCCTGCTGATGATAGCAGGGCTTCTGTACCTTATTATGGCTAAGGGTTTAGGCTTCTTTTGGCCATCTGACATAGCTGAGATAGTATTGAAGGATGGAACAAAATATCTTGGACAAATAAGCTCGAGCGAAAAAATACCACAGCCTGGAGCACCCCCTGGCACACCACAAGAGTACAGAATACTTGTCAAAATTGGGAATAGAGATATCTACGGCTCAGACTTCAAATGGATAAAAAACGATGAAATAAAGAAGATAACATATCCCGAGTTTGCTGGTCTTATTGAAAGACGAGAATGGGGCAACTTCTATGGTTTTATAAAAGAAATTGAGGACAACAATGTAACCGTGGCGGACGGGAATAGGGAGTCATGGGCTGTTATACAAACCTACATAGACCAAGCCGAGGACATTTATGCGAAGATAAAAAAAATTGAGAAAAAGAACATCGGAGACATAAACCTGAAAATTGAGAATCTCAGGCTTGAAATCAAGGGTTATGAACTTCAAGGGACAAGCAATCAATCTCAGATAGGGCATCTCAAGAACCAGGTCGCAGAGCTAAATAAGCTCTATCAGAAGGAGGAAGCTAAGCTTACATTTCTAAATCAGGACCTAAACGCAGTCCAGGTCACGGTGACGACAGTCGACGGCCGGGAAAAGGAATTATCCGCTGGTTCAATTGTCCGAGCCTATCGTCCAAACGCAATGACATGGCTGGAGAAAGCCCTACTTTACAAATCAAAGCTATGGGAGTTTGTTTCTGCCGACCCAAGAGAAGCAAATACCGAAGGCGGTGTTTTCCCCGCAATATTCGGAACGGTAATGATGGTACTAATCATGAGCATTGTGGTTTTACCATTTGGGGTACTTGCAGCGTTATATTTGAGGGAATACGCAAAACAAGGGCCTCTCGTAAGGATTGTAAGGATTTGTGTAAATAATCTGGCAGGCGTGCCATCAATAGTGTTTGGAGTCTTCGCAGTCGGGTTTTTTATATATGGTGTTGGCGGAATTATTGACGATATCTTCTACAGGGCAGCACTTCCAAACCCAACATTTGGCACGGGGGGAATTTTATGGGCATCTCTAACACTTGCGCTCCTCACCGTCCCTGTCGTTATAGTAGCTACCGAAGAGGGGCTTGCTGCGGTTCCAAGGGAGATCAAGGAAGGATCTCTAGCCCTAGGCGCGACTAAATTTGAAACAACGTGGAAGATAATTATTCCAAGCGCCTTACCGGCAATACTAACTGGACTAATACTCGCAATCGCGCGCGCTACTGGAGAAGTAGCTCCGTTGATGATAACAGGAGTTGTTAAACTTGCGCCCGACCTTCCCTTAGATAGTCATTTCCCGTTCATCCATCTAGAGAGAAAATTCATGCATCTTGGATTCCATATATATGACGTGGGATTTCAATCTCCAAATGTGGAAGCGGCCAAACCAATGGTTTATATGACAGCGCTTTTACTCATCGTAATTGTTGTAGTATTGAATTTAGCTTCAATAATAATAAGAAACCGGCTAAAGAAAAAATATGCCACATCAGGGGTGTGATAAATTTAATAGCAAAAAAATCCTTATACCTAATTCTTCGGAGGAAACAGTGAAAACTGGAACTGAGCATAGTAATATAATAAAAAACTCCGCTAGTAGTGAGACCATGGATCTGTCATTTCAGCAAAAAGGTAAAGCATATGTTAACGGAAAAGAAGCAGAAGAAAAGCCTATTCAAAAAGTCGATATCCCAGATCCATTAATCGAAGTTGAAAGATTAAATCTCAAATACAGTGGTAATCCAGCATTAATCGATATAAGTCTAGATATACCTAGAAACCATGCTACTGCATTCATAGGGCCGTCGGGATGTGGTAAGTCCACATTACTTCGCTGCTTCAACCGTCTGAACGACCTTATTGATGGAGTAACAATAGAGGGAAACATCAGAATAAACGGACAGGATATCTACGATCCCAAGGTCGACATAACGGAGCTCAGAAAAAGAGTGGGCATGGTTTTTCAAAAATCAAACCCGTTCCCTAAGTCGATTTACGACAATGTGGCTTATGGTGCAAGAATTGCAGGAATAAATAAAAAATCATTATTAGACGAACTTGTTGAAAAGAGTTTACGTGCAGCAGCACTGTGGGATGAGGTTGAAGATCGATTGAAAGAAAGTGCGTTGGGAATATCCGGCGGACAACAACAGAGGCTCTGTATTGCCAGAGCAATTGCGGTTGAACCAGACGTATTATTAATGGATGAACCTTGCTCTGCGTTAGACCCTATCGCCACTGGAAAAATTGAAGATCTAATAACAGAGCTTAAGCAGAGTTACACGATTGTAATTGTTACTCATAACATGCAGCAGGCGGCTCGTGTTTCAGATTTTACTGCGTTTATGTATTTAGGAAAGATAATAGAGTACGACAAAACCGAAAAGATATTCCTTAATCCTTCGAATAAACAGACTGAAGACTACGTGTCAGGAAAATTTGGTTGAATCTTCATCAACAGGACAGGATTAGTGTTTACTTTTGTTAATCCTCATCACAAAATGAAAATAAAAACATGAACAACACAGAAGGACATGGGGGAAAGGGGTTTTATATGCTCAGGTACACAACTCGGTCTGCGCACAGGTCGCTGAGGCAATTATAAAATTTGATGTAGCGTGAAACATACGCTACTGAATTTATCCGGAGGATCGATATGATTAAGTTTCAAGACGAGTTAAACAATCTCAAAAAGACACTCCTTGAAATGGCTTCAGCGGTGGAAGAAATGATCGCAAAAAGTATCCTCGCATTAAAACAAAGAAACATGATACTAGCAGAAGAGATTATAAGAAGCGATGAGAAGATAAATAAGATGGAAATTCAGATCGACAAACAGTGCTTAAAGATACTCGCTCTTTATCAACCGGAAGCAGGTGACCTCAGGACCGTCACAATGATCATGAAAATCAATGGAGATCTTGAAAGGATCGGGGATCATGCTGTGAATATATCTGAAAAAGTCATCTATCTGGCAGATAAAGCACCGGTAAAGCCCCTTATCGACATACCCAGGATGGCGGAGAAGTCTATCGAAATGCTCAGAGAAAGCCTTGATTCATTTGTAAATAAAAGCGCTGAACGTGCAATTGAGGTTTGCAAAATGGATGACGAAGTAGACGCTCTAGAAACTCAAATAACTAGGGAGCTCTTAACGTTCATGATTTCAGACCCAACGACAATCGACCCGGCACTGCATCTGATACTGATCGCCAGAGACCTCGAAAGAGTAGCTGATCTGGCTACAAATATAGCTGAAGATACTTATTTTATTGCAAGCGGAAAAACAATTAAACATCACGCGATGGAAGGTGGAGTATCCCAGTAGTTCTCATATATGTTAGAACAACGTCTAGCTTGTCGCAAGAAATTAACCGCACAATCAAGAGGGAGAATTTCAACACTATCTGGTTATCAATCGATAGAAAGGGGATAAATCACGAACAAACTGGCAACACCTATCCCTTATTCTAAACTCATGCTTAAGTGGGATCATTTGGGGCGTCGGGATTTATATCGGCGTAAAAGTAGCAAGATTACTGGTCAGAAAAACCAAATTCAGCGATGATGTATTTGTAAGACGAGATGAAAGAAAAGAAATAGTCGTGCATTGATTCCGATTTGGTCGATGACGTGGCGGGGTCTAAAAAATATAGAATTAACTTAAGCTTAATATTTTCTTGACAATTATAGTTAACGATTAAAGATCCAAATGGCAATACCTTACGATATCAAAAGAATGCTACCTGAAAGAGTAGGTGTAAAAAGTGAACTCTTATGCTACGTACCTGTTTCTGAAGATACCATCACTGAATATATATTAGAAAATTATAACGTAGGCGAGGCAAGGGCGAACAAAACGACGGGTACCTTAACTATTATAGAGTTTAATCCCGAACCATTCGATCCCAGTGAGCTTTTCAAGGCATTAGAAAACGCAAGCCCTGACCAAATCCTCAAGCCATTAACGACCCTTCAAAAAAGAAGACGAGGAAAAAAATAATCGACTCGGCGACGGGGATGAAATGGCTACGTACCTTTTCTAAAAGACACTACAAAGCCGTATTGACATGATTTCATTAAACTAATATAGTTCATTATTAGCCCAGAGTAATTTAGTCCGAAATTATTTTTTGGCATTCTAATTGAAGAAAAAAGTTTAATTGCCTTGTTGAATTAAATGCTTTGAACTCAAGATTTAATAATATAGGGGAGTCCATAAATGGATAAGCTAATTATGAATTCAATTAAGTTAATCGTCACAGGAATTTTCCTCGGCATTGGACTGGTAATAGGTGCACGTATAGGAAAGGAGGTAATTAACATCTCTTTTCCTAGACCTTATGAATTGGAAAAGGGTAAGAAGAAATAGATTTAGGCCCGACAGTCGCATCTTTGCATTTCTTTATAAGTGCTATGATGGTAAATAGATAAATAAAAGCTAAATTTGGATGATTGCTTCAGGGACGTGAAGATATGAATTTTATGACTAAACTTAACTCATCCCGATTCTCAAGGATATAAGTTTGTCTCCGCATACGGCTATCAAATTGACTGAAACCGTATGAACAATCAGAATACAAACTAAAAGAGGGAAACAACTTCTCGCCTGTAGCTGATTATATAACAATACATTAGAGCTTGGTCCCCTCAGAAGTCGTGAACTTTCAAAATACGCAGATGGCATTTGAACGCTATGCTTTAATTCTAGCCTCTTTCACCCTCCTGATTCCTCAAAGATTAAAAATTGGAACAGGCCTAATAATCCTTTATCGTATAAAGAAGTAGAAATACCTTTTCCCTTCTGCACAAATTATTGATTCTTCTATGCGGCCTTCAGATTTGCTTTTTTCATCCTCTTTATACCCTCGTCGATATCATCATCGGAACAGGCATATGTAACTCTTACATAACCCTCTCCTTGACTCCCAAAAGCCGTTCCCGCTACGACCGCCACTCCAAGGTTTTCTATTAAGAAATCAGTAAACTCCTGTGACGTATAACCAGTCCCCGTAATGTCAGGAAAGGCATAGAAGGCGCCAGACGGTGTATCACACTTGATCCCGGGTATAGAATTTAAACCATCTACCATTCTATCTCGCTTCTTTTGAAGAAGTTTTCTCTTCTTTTCAACCCAATCATGGGGCCCCGTCATCGCTGCATACGCCGCCCTTTGTATAAAAGCTGCTACGTTTGTAATGGTATCCTGAAGAAATATAGAGAGTTTTTCTATTACCGGCCTAGGAGCAACTGTCCAACCAATCCTCCAGCCCGTCATGGCATAGGTTTTTGAGAAGGTGTCAATTACGATTGTTCTATTTTCCATGCCAGGAACGGATGAGATAGACCTATGTTTATCTCCATCGTAAACAATATGGGAAAATATTTCATCCGATATTACCATAACATGCTTATGCTTAAAACAAAGCTCCGCTATGTCCTCAGGATTTTCTACAAGATGACCGTTAGGTCTCTGAGGAGTATTTATGATTAGTAGCTTAGTCTTAGGGGTTATCATTTTCTCAAGCTTATCAACATCAAATTGCCAATCGGGTTTTGTCAGCGGTGTATGTTTAATATGGGCCCCAGCGTACTTTGCCCATACCTCATCGGGAGGATAACCCGGATTCGGAAAAATTACCTCATCTCCGTCTTCAAGGAATGTAAGAAGAGCCATATTAAGAGACTGCTTGGCTCCAGCGGTCACTATCACCTCATCAGCACTTGTCTTCCTTCCCCGTCTCGTCATCTCCTCCGCTATTACTTCCCTGAGCTCCAAAAGGCCTGGACCGGGATCATACCTCACATAACCCTCCTTGAGCGCCTTTGTAGTCGCTTCAATCATGAAACCAGGAGTGTCGAAATCCGGTCCCTGATAATCTCCCTTCTCAAAATGTATCACCTTTTTCCCGGTGTTCTTCTCCATCTCCTTCGCAATTCTCATACTTGCCCACTGTTTGGGTGGCACAAAGTGATTTACCCTCTTACTAAATGGATACCGTATTGTCATAAAAGGTTCCCTCCTCTTATAAAATTTCTTTTAAGAAACTCAATGCCTTTAATATCTTATCGGTCCCAAACCCTCATACCCCTTCTGGCCCGCATCAAGTATTCCCTCTGAAATAACTGAAAATACGTCGTCCGATATTGCACTCGCAGACCTATCGATTTTATAATAAAACATAACCGACCTGACCAGCCCAAATATTACGATAGCCACGAGCTTTGTATTCATCGGACGAAACGAACCTTCCCTCTGACCCTTCTCAAGTATTTTTTCATAAAGTTTGATTCTTCTTAATCTCCAATGTTCGGTGAATTCGAAATGCTCACGTATGAGATGAGTTTCATCCCTGCTTAAAATACGGAGTACATCCAAATTCATCTGATAGAATTCAAAAATTAATCTTAAAACCTTCTTCAACTTCACCGGAGCGGAATCGCTCTTCGCTATCTCTTTCTCTAAATGTAACTCAATGGCTTCGAAGCTATCCTCTAAGATCTCAAGATATAGCCTTTCTTTCGATGGAAAATAAAGATATATCGTACCTTTTGCAACACCGACCGCGCCGGCAATTTCGTCCACAGTCACATCATGATAGCTTTTCTCGGAAAATAACTCCGAAGCTATTTTAAGAATCTGCTCTCGCCTAAGCTCCCTCTTCAAACCATATCCGTGGCTCACAACCTTTTTTTTCATTGTTTTTCTTGCTTTAAACATGATTCCCGAACCATGCTGAACTGACTAGTCAGTCACAACTATACATATATATCTTTTACAATGCCAAAGCAATCTTGTCAAGTACTTTTTTTGAAGTGCGTTTTCTTGAAGAAATAAGACGATAATTAATTCAATTTATTCGAAATTTTTCTAAATTCCATCACGCAATCAAAGTTCTCTGGAAAAAAATTGACAATCAGACGGTCTTGCTTCGCAAACTGTGCAATATCGACAGTACGGATGTATAAATAAAACCGATCTGGATCAAAATAAGGAATGGTATCCATCCAATTAAACCCATAGAAACAGCATAAAACGTTAGGATGCCGAAAATAATACCCAGCCCCAATTCTACCAAAGTACTCAATTCATTTTGAGTATTATAGGTCCCCTTACGCCAATTCCGATCTTCATTTGTCACCGCAAATTTTGGAGTTCTTCTGAAATCTGAGCTTTTGCCCAAAAGTGCTTCCAAGACCGCCTTTGAATTATTTATCACAAGACCGGTGCCTATAGCCATAGCAAGGGGTATATACATTACATAATTCGTCCATTCATCTTTATGAATTTCCTTGACAGCAATGAGATAGAATCTTACAATGCTCAATGTACCCGAAGACACAGCCATTAAATTTAAGAAAATAATATTTTCCCAGCCATAGGATCGCCAGAAATAAGCCATCGGAACCATAAAAACGATCAGTAGCAGGAGAAGGATATAAGAAAAGTTAGCGAGAAGATGAAAAGCGGCCTCCGTTTTTATGCTTAAGGATAATTTCTTAGATCTGACAATCCGGGGCAGCAGTTTCTTGGCAGTTTGAATTCCACCCTTCACCCAGCGATGTTGCTGTGACTTAAAGGCGTTCATATCAACGGGGAGTTCAGCCTTTGCAATAATGTCCTTAAGAAAGATCAACCTCCACCCCTCAAGCTGCGCCCTGTAGCTAAGATCCAAATCTTCGGTTAATGTGTCATGCTGCCACCCACCGACGGATTCTATACATTCTTTTCTCAAAACCCCAGCCGTCCCATTAAAGTTAAAAAACATCCCTCCGTAAAACCTCGATGATTGCTCGATCAAAAAGTGACCGTCGAGCAGAATGGACTGCGCCTTTGTAAGTGTGGAATAGTTGAGATTCAAGTGCGCCCATCTTGCCTGAACTATCCCGACTTTTGGATCGGTAAAATAATTTATAGTCTCCTTCAAAAAATCCCTCGGTGGAATAAAATCAGCGTCAAAAATGGCAACATAATCACCCTCAGCTCTGAGTAGCCCTTCGCTCAAGGCACCGGCTTTGAAACCGACTCTGCTATCCCTGTGAATATAGTGAATATTAAAACCTAATGACCTGAATTTCTCGACGGTGGTAATAGCAATATCAATCGTTCGATCGGTTGAGTCGTCGAGAACCTGTATTTCCAAAAGTTCCCTAGGATATTCAATCTCACAAACAGACTCGATTATTCTTTCTACCACGTACTGTTCGTTGTATATTGGGAGCTGTATCGTGACTTTCGGCAGGGACCTGAAGTATGCCTTCGGCTTTGGAATCGCTTTTTTGTATCTGGTAAACAGCAAGGTTAAATAGTATCTATGAAGGCCAAATCCACACAGAAATAAAAGGCAGATCAAATATATTGGGGTTATAACAATTTTGGAAACTAAAACAAGGTTTTCCACATTCGGCAGCTTAGTTACATTGATTCTATAGTTGTAAAAGCACTATAATTCTACACCCTTTAATCTCTTAACAGCCTCAATCAGTCTTTCCCTACCTATGGTAATTGACACACGTATATAACCCTCTCCGAAAACCCCGAAACCGTTTCCCGGGGTGACTACAACGCCCGTTTCCGTCAGAATCTTCGATGCATAAGCCTTTGAGGAGATCCCTCGCGGAACCTCAAACCAAACATAAAAGGTGGCTTTTGGCGGATAGTAATTCAAGCCGACTTCTTCCAAACCCTTGCAGAGAATGTCTCGTCTCTCCTCATAAACCGTTCTTCTCTCCTCGATTCCTAGAGTGTCATTGTTTAGCGCCTCGATCCCCGCATACTGAATAGCTTGGAACGCTCCGGAATCTATATTGGTCTTTATCTTACCGAGACCCGCAATAGCCTCTTTATTACCAACACAAAATCCAAGTCTCCAACCGGTCATATTGAAGGTCTTAGATAGCGAGTGGAATTCGATTCCAACTTCCCGGGCTCCATCTACTTGCAAAAAACTCGGCGGCTTAAGACCGTCGAAAGCAATCTCTGTGTAGGCCGCATCATGACAAACCAGAATATCATTCTTAGAGGCAAAATCTACAACCTTTTCGAAAAAATCCTCATCGGTAACCGCCGTAGTGGGGTTATTTGGATAATTTAAGAACATCATTTTAGCCCGTCTACGGATATCCTCTGGAATAGAATCCAGATCAGGTAGGAAGTCGTTCTTCTTGAGCAACGGCATATCGTATGGTACACCGCCGGCAAACGTTGTCGCAACGCTGTATACCGGATATCCCGGGTTGGGAATTAAAACAATATCCCCGGGATCTATAAAAGCAAGCGGAGCATGGGCTATCCCTTCCTTCGAACCAATAAGGGTTAATACCTCCGACTGAGCGTCAAGGCTTACACCGAACCTCTTATCATACCACCGTGAAACCGCCTCCCTAAATGACAGCATCCCCACATAAGAGGGATACCTATGATTCTCAGGGTCATCCGCTGCAGCTTTCAGCGCCCTAATTATGTTTGAAGGTGTCGGTATATCAGGATCGCCAATTCCCAGATCTATAACGTCTACTCCCCTAGATTTCAACTCGTTCATCTTGAGATCTATTTCGGCAAAAAGGTAAGGAGGTAGCTGTTCTATTCTATTTGCCCATTTCACATTCATCTGCGATACTCCTTAAAAAATCCCTAATGATAACTTACCCTTTAATTGAGGGCAAGAATTTAAACAGCATCCATTGTCATAGAAACTCGAAAAATGGAGTACAGAAACTCACTTTCATCAAAGAGTACCTGCTATTATATGTAAAGGATGCCCTGATATAAAGGACGGTCTTATCTATAAATTGAAGGTAGATAAGAAACAGCTCAGGGACTTTTAACCTGATAAATACGCAGAACTTATTATGTTATAAGCCAAATTCGATAATTCCTTTCTTGTACTTTCTGGTTTTACCTCTATTTTCTCAAGCTCAAGCATTTCTGCATCCACTGTTTTATGGGATAAAAGTCTTAAGGCATGATCGAAGAATTTAGCATCGCCGTAATAATAGACATCATCACGATTTGTGAAGTTAATGTCTTCACCGTCGATCCTCCTGTATTTCACACAAACGGGGACTATATCAACAACCGACCTCATTGCAGCCGTTATGAAAGGATTCTTAAACGGCAAAACCCCATCTCCATTCGATGTTGTACCTTCGGGGAAAAGCACAACATTAAATCCATCATTTAATAAATCCGATATCAAATCTATCTCCTCTGAAAGCTTCGTTCTATTTCTCCTTTCGACAAATACGCCACCTGCATATCCCGTTAGGCTTCCTAATAAGAATTCTTCATTTAATTCAGAATTTGCTACAAATATAGACGGTACAAGTGAAAAAATTATGAATACATCAATATATGAAAGATGATTGGAAACGATCAGAAAGTTTTTGTCCTTTCTGGTCAGATTATTAATATTCCTATAGTCCACCCTTACCCCAAATACGAAGAGCAGGAGCCTTATATGAAAAGAGGCGTTTTTAGAAAAAAAGAGCAATTTTCTCCGTCTATTTGCAATCAGCTTGTCAGCAATGAAGGAAATAATGAGGAAAGATCCAACAATAAAAACAAGTACTATGATTCTTATATACTTCCTAAACATCTAAATTTTTGTTTAAAAAATTTTGATATCGCACAAATTGCTTAATATCGATAAACAGTTAGTAGCTCCAGATACGAGCCGTTATATGAACAACCTTTAAATATTATTGTAAATAACTAGAAAAGCATTGAATGATACTGAAATAATACAGATTTTTAATTCTTAGGTCTCTAAGCTTTCCCGAGTCTTATATTTCTTCACGAATGACAGATTTAACTCCTCAAGGTCCAATATCGTAAAGAAATCTGCGCATCTAAATTTACAATCAAGAGCAGGCTCACCACAGACCTTTGAACCCATTCTTACGTAGCTTTTAAGGAGGGTTGGAATCAAATTTTTGATTTTATCCTCCTGTCCCTCTATATCACCAATTGCGTTTAAATATCGACCAAAATGTTTTAATTTATATTCATCGTTCGGAAAAACTCTTAACTCATCGGGCGAATAATTAAGCGTCTTAAAGTAGTTATAAACAAGTGCTATATCGAACACATTCGTAGTGTGTATGCTAGAACAACCAAATAGATACTTCGATTCAACTTTTTTCATGTACTCCGACACTCCCCTCCAAAGAAGGTTAATAACCGCCCCGGTTCTGAAGTCTCTGTGTACACACGCCCGTCCAAGTTCAAGTTTATTACCCTTAGCCATCTTTATATTGTCAATATCAAACTCGGTTTCTGAATAAAACCGATCAGAGTAAGTAGATGAAATAAACCTATAAGTTCCGATTACGTTCTCAGTTTTCTTGTCAATTATAATTAAGTGATCGCATATGAAATCAAAACCATCAACGTCTATTTGCAGCCTTGCCCTTTTGTTCAGTACCTCTCTGTAAAAAACCTCGTACCTGAGGTTTAATGCTTGCTCTAACTCATGGGCATTTTCAACAGATTTTATGATGAAGTGCTGATTCTCATAAAAGACCACTATCTTCGGCTTAAACAACCTTAATTTCCAACGGTATGCCGCTAGGAGCATATTAAAATTGGATACAGATTTTTTTATGGAGGCCACTTTTTGAGCTAACATAGGCTTTTACATAATCCTCGATGTAAGATATAACACGGTAATGTTATGGTAACGTTAAAGTATTGTTAAAATCTCTCGCTTTTTCAATATATTCACTTTCAAACCTTAAATATATTCAGAGTGTTGAGCCGGAAAGTTTATTATGGCTTTTAAATCTATATTCAGTCATTCTTCTCCCATATCAGTATAATTTTAAAATAAGTTGTCAACAATCGTTAATCGTAATATAGTTCGAACGGATTTCTTCTAAATTATCACATGAATGAACTAATTGAAATAATCAAGGGTCGAATACAGAAGAGTGGGCCGATTACATTTGCAGCATTTATGGAACTGGCTTTATACGAGCAAGAATATGGATACTACAGCTCAGATAAGGCTAGAATCGGTAAAGAAGGGGATTTTTATACAAGCCCATGTGTACATCCGGGATTTGGTGAAATCATTGGCAGATTTATTCACAAAGTTTACAAAACCGTAGACGTTCAAGAATTCACAGTAATAGAAATGGGTGCCGGTAAGGGATACTTAGCCCTAGATGTACTAGATTCAATAAAGAGAGATCAACCTGATTTGTATAGCAACCTCAATTACTTGATAGTGGAAATCAGTCCTACCCTAATGGAAGAAGAAAAAAGTATACTGAAAGACCATATGCGTAAAATCAAATTCCTTAGCTCGATTTCAGAAATAGAGGACGAAGAAGTTGCCGGAGTTTTCATCTCAAATGAACTCCTAGACTCGTTTCCCTTTCACCGGCTCAAATACACAAAAAACGGTTTTCAAGAGATATATGTCGGCCTTCGAAACGACGAGTTTACAGAGATCCTCGACACTTTGAGCGCCAGTGAACTCAAAACCTATATCGACAGATACGGCCTTGAGTTTATGGAGGGTCAAGAAATAGAGATAAATCTAAACGCAAAACAATGGCTGCGAAACGTCTCAAGAATTTTAGTGAAGGGTTTTGTTGTTACCATCGACTATGGTTTCAAAGCACCCGAATTGTTTGACCCAATCCGGACAACGGGAACTTACATGTGCTTTTATAAACATGAAGCAAATGAAAATCCCTATGCTCGTGTTGGAGAACAGGATATAACGGCTCATGTAGATTTCAGTAATCTCGTTTTGGTCGGAAACGACGTCGAGTTAGAAACCGTTAAATATACCACTCAGGGACAATTTCTGATCGACTGGGGAATACTTGACATCCTCGAAAGATACAATTTAAGCAATAAAGCTGACGAATTATCATATCAAAAAGACATCCTGGCGATAAAAAATCTTTTTCTACCAGACCTTATGGGTGGCAAATTCAAGGTATTGATTCAAGCAAAAAATCTTAAAAACAAAATTAGTACCTTCTATCCTGAATCACCCCTTAAGATCAGCTTCGAAAACGCAAGGGATAAAGACATCTAGATGTAGTTGTTAATCACTAGCCTTCGCTAAATACTCACAGGGCTTTCATACAGAATTAATTTTCCTTCCTTATGATCTAAGTAACGATTGCAAAATAGTCAAAAACGCAATTTAACAATTTTTGAAAAATCCATATTCGGGGGTTTACATGATAGGATTAGCCAAGCAAATACTGAAGAAAGAATGGGACACTTTAAGACTCTATTTCGATAATTGCGGCGACATAGGCGAATTCAAATTTGAAGACCTTATGAATTCCTCATCGGTAAGGGGCGAAGAAGAGGTCCTGGTAGGAAAGACAGTTAGTATGTATGAAAGTTTTCCAAGACGCGGTTATGCGTCTCCAGAAGCATTTTCAGTGGTTACAATTCTAGCATCAAGTGCAGCTGAAAAACTAGGGCTTAGTAAAAACATAGCCTATTATTTTGGACTGGGTTTCGGGTTTGTCCGAACAGGCTTTATTTCTTACTCTGAATTAGAACGAAAGCAACTCCTTTTCCACAAACTATTCTTTCCACTCGGTGGATTCGCAAATAATTATCTGGAATTCGAACCCTCTCTAGTAAAGCCGAAAATAAAAGCCTTATTTGAGAGATTCAAGTGTTGGGATGAAAATCCTAAATCTTTCGAAATGGACTACCTGTTATATACAAATGCTGACGAAACTTGGAAAGAGTGGGATAAGTTAAGCGAATAATATCAATTATTACTAATTGCATCTAAATTACTTAAATAGGCACCTCCGGATCCCTATTCTGAATTCGTTATCATTTTCTTCCTAATAATGAACGAAATGAAGGCTAAAATCACTGGCAAAAACATAATGACCATATTTGTGATTCCGCTCTCATGATTCGATGAAGCACTAATAGAACAGCCGCCTCCGGAACTTTTACCCTCTCCGCTTAAAACAACCACTACTGTACCTTCATCAGGATCATTGCTCTCGACCAAAAGATTGGCAATGAACGCCCGTGCACCTCTTGGCCTAAAATTTACCGTCACCACCTTGGATTCTCCAGCGTCTAGTGTAAAAGGAGTGGTAGCATCCTGTTTAAATTTAGAAGCGTCGGCACCGATGATCTCTATGTTGTTAACCGTCAGCGGCTGAGATCCTAATGAAGCATTAGCGATAATAAACTCACCATTAACTGAAGCTCCCTCATTTACAAGGCCAAAGTCTATCCCCGTTGGAGTCACATCTATTTCTACAATCAATTGCTCGACGGCAAGGTCTGCCTGAATAAAACCAAAGCCACTGTCAAAGTTAAAATTTTCACTGGCAGTAGACTCATCTGCGATGGTCCTGGCATTTCTCGGGCCCATTTCGAGAGCAGTCATCTCCATGAGGCCATATAACTCATCTGGAGGCAAGGTCGGTTGAACATCTAACATCAAAGCGGCCACACCTGCTGCATGTGGCGCCGATGCAGAAGTACCGAAAAAGCTAGGGCATGGGTTACCTGGGAGATTTATACCAAGAAATGAAGTATCTACACCGTCCGGACCAACAATACCTGGTTTCATCCTAATTATTGGTGTTTGAAGCTTGTCACCGCTCGTATCAAAAAGGATAGGTGTCCCCCCGGCTGAAGAAAAGAATTCTAAGAGGGCCGGACTTACACCAAATTCTGGCGTCTGTGCATAGAAAGCAGCCCCAACTGCTTCGGCGCCACTTGAATTCGCGTGACCGTAAATCGTAGAACTATTCGTCTCATACTCATTAACTTCTCCCAAGAAATTGAAAAACACATTCTTGATAAGGCCGGGATTAGGTCCTACACATCTAGCTATAAGAAGATTAAAACTCGACTCGCCGGAATCTGGCGGATTTGAGAAACCAAACACCTCGACAGGATCGCCTCCAATGTTGTCATCTACACCACCCGCTAGTGCTACTGTCGCTGAAGAATCTAGAAGCAAGATGTCAAGATCATTTGACGATCCGGGAGGTCCACTAACTGAGAAGAATGGCGAATCCCACTGGAAAGACACGATGAACTCTGAATCCTCCGAGACCGTAATACTCTGGAAGATATCGATGGCCGGGCCTGGATCAAAATCGTGAGCTTCACATACTTTGTCATTTATTCCGACGAGAAAACCACTAGGTATGAATTGGTTTTGATAGGAATCTCTCGCCTCATTACCTGCGGAAGAGAAATAGGAAACGCCTGATTCAACCACCGAATCAACTGCCTGGGCGATGATACCATCCTGGAACATTGGCTCTGCAAAATATATAACACTGTCGACTATCACACCCGCTCCGAATGCGCCGAGATCGGTAATTCCTTGAGCAAAGTTGGCCTGGCCGAAGTCGACGGTGTGAAAAGCCTGGCTAGCCTCGGGAGCAACATCAAATATTATCTCCATCAAAGCGCGTCCTTCATCAATTCCAAAACCGCAATCACCCTCTTCCAGCACCACTATACCCGCCGGTAGATCACCCTCGGCTACGCCTTGTCCCGCACCTCCGAGGCAATT
>JBAUII010000112.1:0-16603 GCA_049682815.1 Thermodesulfobacteriota bacterium
ACGTCGTGGGTTGTTGAGGAAGACGACTATATGGTAGTCGGCGGTATCTACAGAAGGGAAAAAAATGAAATTGAAGCCCAACAGCTAGAAGTCATCGTATTAGAGGAGGATAAAAAGGAGGAGTAACATTCAATTTCTTCCTGTCCACATCCCCTTCCCTTTGATGTCATTGCGAGCCGAAGCCCTGAGCCTTGGCGAAGGGGTGGCGAAGCAATCTGCTACGTAAATACTATAATGGGATGTATAACGAAACGCTCTGCTAAGGGTGAAGGAGATTGCTTCGGGAGACTCTCCCTCGCGACTGACACTAAAATGCTTTTCATAAAACCCACGAAGCGTTTTTCGGTGTGTAGGGCACGCTCCCCGAACAGGCTACGACTGATCGGGGATCAGACCCCGCATTCTCAATGTAATGCGGGCTTTCAATTAATACAAAAACCTCACCTACACTCTGAATAGTAGCGGAGCGCCCCAGCCTCCACCATCAATCATCTCCCCCTTTGGATAAAAAGGGGGATTTGAGAAATCCCCTCTAGCTCCCCTTTAAAAAGGGGAGGACACAAAACTGGAGATCATCCACGTAAAAAAGAAAATTGTACAGCGCCTTGCTCGAACGGACAGTGAAAGATCTTTCATCGCATGTATTACGACGCAGTCGACCAGTCATGAAGGAGACGCTTCGATACTTTGCCTCTCAAATGACAATGAAACGCTTGCCATCACACTCGCAGGGCCTTTTTTCGTGTAAAGTCAACTGGCCGCACGCTAGTCCTTATTGGTTGCTCTTTGGATTTAGTAATAATATAAATTTTAAATAACCGCTTGACATTGCCTCCCGAAATATGATATAAAACGAATGTTCGAGATAATGCATAAAAATAACAAAGTCCGGGGAGATTTTAGAGGTTAAAAGTGAAAGGTCAAGCCTAATTATTTTATAGAAATATGTTAATTAATCTAGGTTGTCGACTTAATGATATGTTTATTTATAGGGAGTTAAAGCGAATACGAAAATTAGTACCTGACATTCTGTGGAATTTTTAGTATAAGGGAAGTAGGGTTATTTGAGCCCACAATGGGTCAAATAAAAGCTAGCTTTAGTAGAGGTGACGACCATTGAAGTCGAGTGAGGGGTATCGGAATGGTCTTTTTGGTAAAGGGTGTGCTTTTTCCATCATGAAAATCCAAGCATCCTAGATACGGCAATTTAGTCTGCGGGGATTCCTCGGCTCGAAAAGTCGTTGTTGCGGGATTCTTGGCAAGTCAAGTTAAAAAGGAGGTGGTGCCATAGAACAAACACAGAGAGAAGGGTCTTACGGTAATTTCACCCTAATCTAGACTGGAATCGGTTATCGTAAAGGCCGAAGGTTTTAAGAGATTCCATCAAGAATTAAAAATATAATAGGAGGTGAAGTAAATGAGCAGATTGAAAATAGTTTTAAGCATATTTGCAGTCTCTGCTTTTCTTGCCCTGGTGGTTGGCATTTCTCAGGCGCAAGCCGGAGTTGCACCGGCACCAGTAGATTGCGGTGCAATAGTTTGCGATATAGACTGCCCTGGTGGTGGAGCTGATTGCTTTGGAACGGACGGTGATGACATAATTTGTGGATCAGATGATGCTGAATCGATATTTGCAGGAAAAGGCGATGACGATGTTTGTGCCGGAGATGGTAACGACGTAGTTCACGGGGGATTTGGCGATGATGCGATAAACGGTGAAGATGGTGACGATACTATACAGGGAGGTTGGGGGGATGATAATATGGCGGGTGGAGCAGGCGACGACACCATACTTGCGGGGCGCTGTGACGATGCGGTAGATGGTGGTGAAGGTAGTGAGGTGGCTGGGGATACATGTTTAGGAGGTTGGGGCTTGGACATTTTCACTGCAGATAGCTGTGAAAATGAAGACCAAGGTCAACCAGACCAGGACAATCATGCAAATTGTATGTAATGTTTTATAAACTCTGGGGGCTAGTCCTTAACCTCATAGCGTTTTAGGGACAGCCGCAATTTATTAGAATAAGATAACACCTGTTGAATACCCCGTGGTTTTACCACGGGGTCGAGAACAGTAGACCTCTAAGTCGTTTTATCGAATTTGTAGGGAACGCATGTATGCGTTCCCTACAGCGACGATTCAAGGGAGAGGTCGCTCCCCGAACGGGCATCGATACATGGACTGATGTGGGAATCAGTCCCTAGTCTCAATGACACTTCATTTTCTTGTCATTGCGAGCGCTAGCGAAGCAATCTGCTGCCTTAATACTATAATCGCATGTATTGCGCGACAATCTGCCAGTGTTGAGGGAGATTGCTTCGTCGTTTCCCTCCTCGTAACAACACTTCACATTCTTGCCATTGCTGTGAATCTCATATATTTCATGGATAAACTTTTTGGAGTCTACCGAATAGTCTTATTTTCATTGATCCTTCTCAGAACAACAAGGAGTTGACCGGCCTTCCAAAAATCGCAGCCTGTGCTGAACCATGTCCTGACGATAGGTCAGGATCTATTGAGTATTAAGAAAATCAGAAACGAAGACGTTAAAATCCCCTCTAACTCCCCTTTACAAAAGGGGAGGATCACAGGTGGAGTGTCCATTCTCAGAAGCTAGACTCTTCTCTAATTTCCTCCTTTTCTAAAGGAGGACTAAGGAGGATTTTGGGGAGTCCCGTCCTTGAGTAGTGAGTGCCGAGTCTAATCGAAGGCTTGCTTCGCTGCCCCGAATGCCGACCATTCCTTCACCTTCAACCAGTTAAAAGTTTTATATCCGCTTCGTTTTTGAAAACTGCACTTCGCTTACTTATAACCTAAACATGTTTGAAACGTTTGATCCCCGATGTGAGACTTTCATTCCCTCATTACTAATCGCTTCTGTGTAAATCTACTCACTTACCCTGCGTACGGTTACACAGAGATGTCTTCCTCGAATTATCGTTATGATCTAACTCCCCCATCTGGCTCGATTTTTCTGGATGGCAACTTCAGGAACAAAACTTGCAAAGACTAAGGATTGGGTTCAAATACAATTATCTGAAAGAGGGATGAAATCAAAAATTAGCGTTCCCACTTGGTTGTTTTATGACTTATCCGAAAGGGAAAGTCTTTTTAGTCGATTAGTCTTATCTTTTGTTGATAATCGTGAAGTTTTTTCTGGCAATTTGAGAAGGGATTCTAAATTCACAAGTTTTTAATTGAAAATTCAATGTAAGTTAATGTTTTGTATTTATATAATAGGTATGGGATTAGGAAGCTAACGGTATCACAACGGCCCTTTAATATATCCCGCATTTATTTAAGGAATTTGATTAAAGCAATAACATATCAATTGGAATCGTGTTTTAAACGTAATTATTACGAAAACAGTAGTCAGGTGAGACCATAACAGAATTAAATAATAAATCTTGAAAGGAGGTGGCGCAAGAAAAAACAACGCGCTCAAGCTTTTCAATGACCATTTTACACACGAAAGTGGAACAAGTCATTGAAAGAGCAGCAATTCGTGCAAGTGTTCCACAAAAAAATAAAACATAGGAGGTTTAATTATGAGATTAAGTAAAGTTTTATCTGGTTTGTTTGCTGTTTTAGGCCTTGTGGTAGTTTTTGGGTTGGTTGGAAGCATAGATTCGTTTGCAGCCCCTAAAGGTCTTAGGGATACCTGTCTCGGTAAGAAGATAGACAGCTTCAATGTTATTCTAAAACCAAATCAATGGGATGAAAATGGGAATGGATGTAATGGTTCAAGAATTTTCTTTTTTGATGATGGTAGTATGAATTTTGGTCAATTACATTGGATACTTGATCCAGATGCTCAGGGCTTTAGGGAAATTACAGATTGCGATGGTACTGATGGAGATGCAACTGTAATGGTAGATGAGTATCCAGACAATTTTGTTATAGCGATAAGACTTCTCGGACCTAATGATAGCAGCCTGGAATTAACTTGCCACGTGGATTCAAATCCTACCGTTACTGGTAATGAAGATCTCTGTATTATTGACGATGTAAAACAATTTATACAGAGGGGCACTGCATTCACAAAGATTTCAGGGAACATAGCTGAGGACGAACTGGAAGGGATTACGTATTCCCTAGATGGGGATTGGAAGATATTCCAGGTGTGGATTGTTGAGTGGGATGGATCCAATTGTTTGTAAGCTAATAATTGAAATTGATTATTTTTAGAAACTCAATTGAGCCAGGGGCGTAAATGTCCCTGGCTGTTTCTTATTTGAGGGCGTTTTATTGTTCAGACGACACTCTGGAGTCAGCCCTAATCCTTGTACCGTTTTGATAATCATATCGAGTTAGACTCGCCAAGATCCCACGTTCAACTTCACCCTGAATTCAAGACATTTTCTTTTGGGGAGGGTCTCCCCTGAATGGGCTTCCATATTCCAGTCCACCTTGACTGTCATTGCGAGCCGAAGCCATTAGCGTTGGCGAGGGGCCGGCGAAGCAATCTGCTACCCACTTGCTACTCCCGTCAATAACGAGTCACTCTGCCAATGGTGAAGGAGATTGCTTCGGGACTTTTTCAGTCCCTCCCAAATGACACTTAAACCGGTGTCATCAGGCTCACGGGGGCTTTTTTGGTGTCAGGCCAAATGCTGACCCCGGCTTCTATTCTGTAAGCAATTAAGAGAAAGACTGAAGTGGGGTAAGGAGTTATTTCACTTGCGTTTCACGAACCCGCGAATGGGATCTACGCGTGTAACTTCTTTGATAAAATCAAAGTGTTTGTCAGTGGTAACTATACTTCTGATTCCATTATTTACCATGACAGCCGTGTGGACTATGTCTCTTGGAGCTATGGGCGCTTTGCTATAGTTTCGAGCAAGTTCCATTGTCTTCCAAACTTCGGAAGGACCGACAGCTAATATTTCTAGATCCAGGAGGAAGAAATCATTGCACACAGAAATTGCAATCTCCCACTGCCCGATGAGGGCATAGCGATACAATATCTCTTGAAAAACTTCGCTATCTGTCATTGGAGTTCCAAACCTCTCTTGAAAAGAACCATCCGCTATTTGACGAATTATTCTGACACATGGTTTCTTATAGGGATGTGCCTTTCCTCGGGCATACATGACGATGTTGGTATCAATGAAAAAGATATCCTTCCTTACCATTTCGTGTGTCCCCGCGCTATTAGCTTTTCTACCTCGTCCCACTCCGGAATCTCTTCGTGAGCCGAAACTATGCGTTCAGCCGCTTTAATCCTTTCGTCATGAGAAACCTTGCTTTTAGCTAGTATGGCCTTCTCCACAGCCTCTCTAACAAGTGTTCCTACAGAAGACTTGCGCCTCCTTGCCTCTTCCTCTAGCTTTCGATATTGCTCCGGATCAAAAAGTATCATTGCCTTTTTCGTAAGGGTTGGCATGCGTTAACCTCCCTTCATCAGTATCTATATAAAGATATTAACATTCCTAATCGGTCCATGTCAAGGGGCCCTACAAAGTAAGCAGGGACATCTGTTCCTAGGCTCGCCAAGATCCCACGTTCAACTTCACCCTGAATTCAAGACATTTTCTTTTGGGGAGGGTCTCCCCTGAATGGGCTTCCATATTCCAGTCCACCTTGACTGTCATTGCGAGCCGAAGCCATGAGCGTTGGCGAGGGGCTGGCGAAGCAATCTGCTGCCTACTTGCTACTCGGATCATTAACGAAACACTCTGCCAGTGTTGAAGGAGATTGCTTCGACTGACGTTGTCAGTCTCGCAATGACAATTGCTATCGATGCCTGGAAAGTCCAGCCCATCCCTATTTTGGATAACAAACAAAAAAAGGGATGTATCCCTTTTTAAGCCTAGGGACTCATACAGCCTATTGACATTTTCTTTAGATGGCTGTATGCATTAAACTATATAGTCGTTTATGCATAAAATTAGGCAATAAGGCGGGTTAAAAGTTATATAGAAGGAGGACAATATGAAGAAGCTAACGAATATAAAAAAGATAGCCATAACGGCTATTGTAGCTTTGATGGTAGTCGCAATATTCCTTAATGGGGGACAGCTACTTGCGGGTCCGCTTGATGTCCCGCCAGGACTAGACATTGCAATTCAGGTACAAGAGGCACATACACCCGATTTAATGGCTAATCGTGACGTAATCGGAACAGCCGTTGGACTAAATGAAAATGGTAGCCCGGTGATACAAGTTTATGCAACAACCAATCAAGTGAGGGGAATTCCCAATCGTCTCGAAGGCATTCCGGTTATAGTAAAAGTCACTGATGAATTTGTAGCCCGTTGCCCTAAAGGGTGGTGCGACAGACCAGTTCCAATAGGAGTTTCAACTGGTCATCCTGATATCACTGCCGGTACTATTGGATGTCGAGTGAAAGATGCATCTGGGAACTTCTACGCTCTAAGCAACAACCACATCTACGCTAATCAAAATCTTGCCGATCCCGGTGATAACGCACTTCAACCCGGTCCCTATGATGGAGGCATTGACCCGGACGACGCCATTGGTACACTTGCTGATTACGAACCTATAAAGTGCTGTTCCTCTCCCCCTGCCCCTTCCTGTCCAGACAATTATATTGATGCGGCAATTGCCCTTTCATCAACAGATGATCTGGGAAATTCCACCCTTTCAAACGGTTACGGAAAACCAAGATCCACCATATCTTCTCCTACGGTAAACAAGAGAGTAAAGAAATACGGTCGTACTACCGGACTAACCAAGGGCAAAATTTATGCAATTAACGCCACAGTGGATGTCCAGTACGATACATGTGTTGTGCGATTCAAAAACCAAATTATAATTACCCCGGGCCGCTTTAGCGCAGGCGGGGATTCAGGATCTCTAATAGTCGTAAATGGTGGGTCGGATGATCGTAAACCTGTTGGCCTGTTATTCGCCGGAAGCTTTTACTATACCGTCGCCAATCCAATTAGCCCTGTGCTCTCGAGATTTGGAGTTACAGTCGACGGGGAGTAGGGTTTAAAATTATTTAAATCGGGAAAAGGGGACAACGCACCCCTTTTTAAAGAGGATTATGGGGTCAGTCCTGAACCTTATACCGTTTTTGGAAAAAGGCCCGTTCCCCTGACGCGCGGCGATATTGATTTGTCATTGCGAACACATTCGCTTTCCTCAGTGCGGGTTCCATGAAGCAATCTGCTACCTACTTGCTACTCCCGTCAATAACGAAACGCTCTTCCAGTAGTGAAGGAGATTGCTTCGGGATAAAACCCCTCGCAATGAGACTAGAAGGTTTGTCATGAGCCTCTTGGGTCCCTTGCTGGTGTAAAGGCAAAGGGCCGACTCGCGGTTACTTGTTATTATTACTCTTTAAAGGGCATCTGCATCCTATTGCTTGGCTATGAGTGGATAAACTTCAGGATTCTTAATTGATTCTAATTCTAAATCGACATCTAAGTCGGACCAGAATAGGTGATTAGGTTGGACTAGGCGAACATTTGTAATCTGCGATATAGTGGCTTCTCTAAACCATGGGAAATCCTTAAAAGGTAGAAAATACTCTTTTCCATTTACCAGCATCCAAAAACCATGCTTTGAAACGTTGATTACGTCAACGTCCGAAGTGTTTTTCCCAAGCCTTTTTGATTTCATCTAAACGTTCCTCTATGATTTTTTGTAATATTTTAATCTCTTTTTCAGTAAATTTGTAACTTTTGTCTGAGGTCCAAGTAATTAATATGCTTTTTAACTTTGTGTAATTTTTTATTTCAACGATCAGTCTCTTAAGAGGAGAACGAAGTCATTTCCATTGCTATCCAGGAGAAAGCATTCAGCACTTTTTTATCGGATGTTACCAACTTAATCCCTAACTGCTCAGCCAGGGTAACATACTCGCAGTCATAAGCTGAACATTTAGAGCTCTCAGCCAGTTCTAACACCCTTGCTGATTCTACTTCGAATTCCCTTCCCTGCATTAAGACCTCCGCCTCCTGCATTAGTGCTTTTGCATCATCCAAGTGAATTCGTCTCTTCCGGACATAGAATGTTAAGACGCTCCGGAACTCTGACCGCCAGAGATATGGCGCGATCCATTCCGCGTCTTTTTTGAATACTCTTTCAGCCTGAGCTGTGCGTTCCCCTTCAATTAGGAGAAAAGCAATAACATTGGTATCAACAACTATCACAACCGCCCCTCACCTTTTGCCTTTATTAGCTCTTTATCGGTAAGCAAGAAATTGGAAGTTTTCTTACGCAGCTTACGGATTTTCGCTAAAGACGTAGCTATGTTAATTTTTGGAGCAAGGAGCGCCCGTTCAAGACATACTATAAATTCACTGTTAATGCTTCGACGGTGGTCCGCCGCACTTTTCCTTAGCTTTTTATACAGATCATCAGGAATGTTTTTTATTGTCATTGTTGCCATTTGCAGTCCCCCCGCAAAGATTCCAAAGTGAAACCATAATGGAAGTTTATAATTGATTTCAGTTTATGTCAATAATAAAATAGAGACAATAGACACTATTTTATTCAGCAGTTATGGGGTCTGTTCTTATTTTATTCTCATTTCACGTACGTTGACAAACCAGGGCCCGCTCCCCGAACGGGCGTCCACTGCAATTGTCATTGCGGATGAAATGAAGCAATCTGCTACCTAAATGCTACTGGGATGTATAATGAGAAGCTCTGCCAGTGTTGAAGGAGATTGCTTCGACTGACGTTGTCAGTCTCCCAATGACAATAAAGGGCGTATAATCCAATGTGAATCGAAGCACTCTGCCAATGGCGGGCGAGATTGCTTCGTCGTTTCTCTCCTCAGAACGGGGGGAGCCTCGGGGTCAGGCCTGAACCTTATACCGTTTCTATAACTGGTCTGGGATCAGTCCCTACAGAAGAAAGGAACGCATGTATGCGTTCCCTACTTCTCCGTACATCTAGTTAATTGGAAACGCTCGGACAGGGTTGAAGGAGATTGTTTCGAGGCTATTAAGTCTCTCGCAGCGACTATTTTAGTACCGATCGGATTGTCATTGCTTTTGATGCCAATTGATAAATTCTTCCCTTGTAACCTCAATATCTTTCAGGATCTTATTTGTAATCCCACGACCCAACTCCTCTCCCCTGTGGTCAGGGACCGTTGCCGTTCTCCCATCAGAAGGTTTGAAAAACTTGTGACTTCCTTTTTGTCTTACCGGCTTGAATCCCAGGTTATTAAGGAACTTGATTAACACTTTAGCCGTAATCGTTGGCATTCTGGTCATGCGCTAACCTATGTTCCAACCTCAAGCTGTTGAACGGCTATAAATTTCATGGGGACTGGCTCTTCTTCTTCGAGACAGAGCGATACTACTTCTTTGATTCTCGGGTAAAGTTCCTCAAGTGTTTTTGCCTGAGTGTAGCAACTCTTTAATGAAGGAACCGTTGCCACATAATATCCGTCTTCATCCTGTTCGATTAAAACCGTTAATATAGGGTGCACCTTCTTCTTCATTCTTTTCTTCATTTCTTCCTTCTCCCTGATTCCGAAGATTATCGCTATTTCGCCTAGTTGTACGTATTTAGATTTTACCTAAAACGGGCGCAACATTCTTGTTGCCAAAACCCAGAAAATCCCAAATGTGTGTAGGGCCCGATCCCCGAACGGGCATCGATACATGGACTGATGTGGGGATCAGTCCCCACAGAAAGAAGGGTTCCTTTTCTTTACTGTAGATGGATAATCACCCCCACCTTAATCCTCCCCCTGATATGGGGAGGAGAAAAGAATCGGTCGGTTTTTTAGATATTTTATAGAATCTGCGAAACTTTGCGTTCGTTTTTTCATCTTAATTTCATCCTATTTGCGGTACAATATACCAAAATAAGCTACAAACCGTCGTTTATGTGAAATTCTGATCAGATTATAGTAAGCTTAAACGAGGCAATACAAGAACTTTTACCAGACCAAAAAGCCACTATTAATACGGGAGGATCCATCATGGAATTATCTGAAAAATCAATCCTGCACGCCCCACCCTACTCAGATATTCATCTGAATGATCTTCACGTTCTTATTGACCCTGAAGGACCAAACTGGATCAGCACCGATTCACGGGGTGCCAGAATCTACAGCTACATCGACGGTAAGAGAAATTACAACGACATCGTAAAGCTATATGCAACGGAATTCGGGTTAAGCACAACAAAAGCCTGGGTGCACGTCAATACGTTCATCAAGGACGGGTTGCGGGAAAAGATCTTATCTTTCAACCCATTTGTGAGGGCGCCTTACAAGGGACGAGGCCAATACTTGAAAGCCGACCGACTGAGCGAGCTTTGGATACACACCAATAACTCCTGTAATCTCCAGTGTACGCATTGCCTGGTAAGTTCCGGACCCTTGGAAGATAAGGGTCTCCCCACAGATGACATAACACGCATAATAGATGAAGGCAGAGAGCTCGGTGTATTCCGGTTTTACTTTACCGGGGGCGAGCCGTTCACAAGAAAGGATATCTTCGATCTGATCGAATACGTTACGCGGGACGAGTATTCCGAGTTAATAATATTGACCAACGGAATGTCTTTTGATAAAAAGAGCAACATTAATTCGCTGCTGGAAACCGGCAGGGGGCGTGTAAAACCACAGATCAGCCTGGACGGTTCCAATGCCCGGGCCAATGACCCAATCCGGGGTAAAGGCACGTTTGAAAAAATTACGAAAGGAATCAAGGCTGCCGTTCACGCCGGACTCAGCCCGACGGTAACCACCGTTGTAAACTCCCATAATGCCAACGATGTACCCGAAATCACCAGGCTACTGGCTTCCTTAGGCGTAAAAAATCATCATCTGCTCTGGGTGCACCAGACCGGAAGGATAATGAACGGCGGGAGGGGACTCATTCTTCCCACATATGAGCTGATCGATGTGGTGAAAAAGGTTAAAAAGACCGCAGATGAGCTTGGCATTACCGTTGATAATTTTGAAACCATCAGAACAAAACTGAGGACAAGGAAGTTCACAAAGTTTGATCTGAGCAATTCATGCTGGGATAGCCTATGCGTTTATTCCGACGGCGACGTTTATCCCTCTGCAGCGCTGGCGAATACGAAGGAATTAAGCTCAGGGAACATAAAAGAAAAATCACTCAAAGAGATCTGGAATGAGAGCAAAGTTTTTGAGATCTTCAGAGGCGCAACCGTACAGAACAGGTCAAAGTGCAGCAACTGCTTTTTAAAATTCATATGCGGAGGCGGCGACCTTGAACATTCGTATTTCTACAACAGAGCCACTTTTGGCAAGGGGGATTTAGCTGGATCAGATCCCTACTCCGATCTTCATGAATACATGATAGTCTCAACCCTACTGGAGCTTGCAGAAGAAAAGGCAATTGAGCATAACAATAAATCAGGTTTTGATGCGCCACACGTATTTTTGGCGATGGGCGAAGGCGCTGTCGCATGTGGGATGAACGGAATCAACGGAAATGGGAGTCGAAATGCCAAACCAAGCGGCAACCCTGACTTCAATATAGAGTTATCCCACTCAAATTGCGTACTGACCTTTGATATTGATAAATCGCGTGAAGTCGTTAGAGAATTCTATGGAAAAGCGGCAGAGGAACCTCAAAAGGAGCTATGCTGCCCAACAAGCTACCCCACAGAAGACATCAGTCATATACCGAACGATGTCATTGAGAGATTCTACGGCTGTGGAAGCCCGATCAGCATTGCCGGTGTAAAGCCCGGCGAGACCGTTGTTGATCTCGGATCCGGTGCCGGAATCGATTGCTTTATCGCTGCAAAAAAGGTTGGTAACGATGGGATAGTTATCGGGATTGACATGACAGATGAGATGCTGAGAGTTGCGAACGAATGTAAATCGACCGTTACAAAGAATCTCGGTTACGACGTGGTAGAATTCAGGAGGGGATTCCTGGAGGAAATACCCGTTGAAAGCAAGACAGTAGATGTAATCACATCGAATTGTGTGATCAATCTTTCACCCGACAAAAAGCGCGTCTTTTCCGAGATGTGGCGTATCCTGAAGAATCACGGAAGAATCGTCATATCCGATATTGTCTCGGAAAAAGAGGTTCCGGAACATATTGTCACAAACGACCATCTCTGGGGTGAGTGTATCGCCGGCTCTTTAACAGAGGAGCAGTTTCTTTCATACCTCGAACAGGCCGGATTCTATGGGCTACAACTTTTGAACAAGATTTACTGGAAAAACGTAGAAAACCACCGGTTTTATTCGATCACGGTAAGGGGATATAAGTATGAAAAGAGCGCAGGATGTGTCTACATCGGTCAAAGGGCAATTTATCTGGGACCACTGAAGGCAATTGCTGATGAGGAAGGGCATTTGTTCCCTCGAAATGAAGCCGTAGAAATCTGTACTGACACAGCAGAGAAGCTCGCCAAGTCTCCCTATGAAGGGATGTTTATTATTACCGATCCCACAAGAGACGTGAACGAGGATTACAGGTGCTGCGTAGACGGAGGAAGCTGCTGTTAGCAAAAGCAAATTCACATAAGTACCATGCTCCTAATATTTGTTAAGTATCCAGAGTCCGGGAAGGTAAAAACTCGGCTCGCTAAAAACATAGGTTCAGAAAGTGCCGCTCTGTTATACAGAAAGATGGCGGAAAGCATCATCTACGACCTTTCGAAATTAGCCGACTATAGGAAGATCATATTCTTCGACCCACCTGAAAGAAGAAACGATGTTATGCGCTGGCTGAAATTTAATGGTCTATCATTCATCGCACAGGAAGGAGATTCACTTGGGGAAAAGATGTCGAATGCTTTCAGTCATGCCTTCTCGCTCGGAGCGGACAAAGCAGTTGTCATTGGAACGGACTGCCCTCAAATCACAACACAGACGATCGTAAAAGCCTTCGAAAAACTCGAGACGTCAGAGGTAGTCATAGGTCCCTCCTATGATGGCGGCTATTATCTTCTTGGACTGAAAAGCTTGATCCCGGAGGTTTTTCATGGCATCGACTGGAGCACAAATATCGTATTCGATCAGACTATGAAAAGATTGCGACACAATGGCATTAATTCTGAGTGTTTAGAAATGCTGAGAGATGTAGATACCGTTGAGGATTTAAGCAACGACCTGCTTCTAAAGATTCAAAAACCTATTCAATGAGGTGTTAAACTCAGTTTTTTTATTCCGATTATCCTGCTTCTATACGGAAACGCAGCGAGCGATGGATCACGAAGTGAGCTGGAGGGTTGTATATGAAATGATCCTTGCTTGGTTAGCTGCACTTCCAATATCGGTAATTATAGCTTATATTGTTTACTCAATTTTGGCTAATTAAGAAATATTTAATGTTACGATATTTATCAGTTATTATAAAAAAAGGGAGATGTTTATGAGAAATCCGCTATATCTGTTAATCGCATTATGCTCTCTTATCTTCATCGTTTCATGCGAAAGGGGAGAAACTAAGACTACTTCGAGTGGTGAATTGCAGGATGCTAAGACCTTCTCTCTTCCCTCGCTCAATGGGCAGGGAGATGTCGCCCTTTCTGATTTCAATGGAAAGCCACTCGTCATCAACTTTTGGGCATCATGGTGCGCCCCATGTCGAAGGGAAATCCCCTTTTTTGAAAATACATGGAAGGATTACAAGGACAAGGGGGTCGTTTTTATCGGCATCGATGTTATGGACGAGAAAAGCGTAGCACAAAAATTTATAGAAGCTTTTGACATTACATATGTTATTCTTCACGATCCTTCGGGTGAGGTGTCGAATGAATACGGAGTTGTCGCCCTTCCTGCGACATTCTTCGTCGATAAACAAGGTAAGATCATCAAAAAGAACTACGGTCCGTTCCTGGGAGAAGACGGGGAAAAAACCTTTATGAAATATCTAAAGGAGATTTCGGATTGACGGCTTCAGCTGGAGAGGTCAGTTGGATTTTTGCATTCCTGGCGGGAGTTGTCTCATTCCTATCCCCATGCGTACTACCCCTCATCCCCGGTTATATATCACTTGTTTCGAAGTTATCGTTTAACGAACTAACCGAATGCTCGACCCAGAATAGAATAAAGAAGGTACTGATCCCCAGTATTTTTTTCGTACTCGGTTTCTCAGTAGTATTTGTATTACTCGGCGCTTCCGCATCCTATCTTGGGGAATTTCTAAGACAAAACAAGACACTTCTATTAAAGATCTCCGGGATGATAGTAATACTGTTCGGTTTGTTCTCAATGGATATAATAAAAATTCCACAACTTTACAGAGAACACAGATTTAATTTACCACAAGGGAATCTCGGTCTAATAGGCACTTTCCTTTTGGGGTTCGCGTTTGGCTTCGGGTGGACCCCTTGCGTTGGGCCGATACTTGCATCGATCCTCCTATATGCCGGCACAACAGAAGCAGCAGGAAAGGGGGCGGCGTTGCTTTTTGTGTACTCGGCGGGGTTGGGTATCCCTTTTATAATTACGGGACTCGCACTCTCAACTGCCCTCGGGGCTTTCAGCTGGATTAAGAAGCACTATGGATTTTATAAGTTCGTAGTAGGAGGAACACTTGTAGCTGTCGGAATACTGATGGTGACAAACAGTCTATTCTACTTAAACATATATGGTCAGAAGGTACTCGACCTTGCGGGCATTGACTTCTGGAAGAGCTTTTGATAACCCTGAAGCAAATACCTACTATTGAAATAGAAGGCATCTCACCTGATCTTATAAGACTGAAAGATATCGAAGACAAACCATGGCGACCTGAAGGTCGCCGCTACATTTGGATAACGTCTCTTGTAGCGGAGGACTTTAGTCCTCCAGAACTTGTCATCCCAGTATGATACCAACTTAAGGCATGCGCAACGACCTCATAATGTATCCTCTATTGACTACCTATATTTAAAATTTATACTTTATTTCCCCTAACTAATCTTGGGAGTTGAGAAAATTGCCTATTTTTGAATACCTTTGCAGAGATTGTGATAATAAGTTTGAAAAATTAGTTTTAAGTTCCGACAACGACATTACCTGTGAAAACTGTCAGAGCAGCAATCTGGAGAAGCTGTTCTCGGCCTTCGGCGTACAATCTGGGGAATCTGATTCTCCGTCTGAATCTATGGCGTCAGGATGTTCATGCACTCCAGCAAGTTGTGGTTGCAGACATAATTGATAAGAAATAACGGAACAAAAATTCGTAATTAAATAAATTTTGGAGGGCTAATATACTATGGCTAAAGCACCTGGCGACAAAAGAGATATAAAACAGGCAGCGCTCGAGTATCACCGCATGGGGCGAAAGGGAAAACTCGAGGTAGTACCGACCAAACCCTGTGAAACACAATGGGACCTTTCCCTTGCTTATACCCCTGGCGTCGCTGAACCCTGTTTAGAGA
Source organism: Thermodesulfobacteriota bacterium (assembly GCA_049682815.1). GTDB lineage: Bacteria > Desulfobacterota_D > UBA1144 > Nemesobacterales > CSP1-2 > DASWID01. The sequence goes on from JBAUII010000112.1 coordinate 15,302, forward strand.
TAGAAAAAGACGAAAACCTATCTTATGAATATACAAACAGAGGGAACCTTGTAGCGGTAATTTCAAATGGCACCGCAGTCTTAGGGCTAGGAAATATTGGTGCATTAGCGGGTAAGCCTGTTATGGAGGGCAAGAGTGTACTTTTCAAACGTTTCGCTGATGTCGATGCTTATGACATTGAACTTAATACAGAGGATCCTGATGAAATTATCAAGACAGTGAAATATCTGGAACCTACTTTTGGCGGCATTAACCTGGAGGATATAAAAGCACCAGAATGCTTCTACATAGAAAGTGAATTGATAAAGGAGATGGATATACCCGTCTTCCACGACGACCAGCATGGAACTGCGATTATCTCCGGTGCTGGCCTCCTCAATGCTTGTGAACTCACCAATAAGGATTTAAGCAAATCAAGAATAGTTTTCAGCGGAGCTGGGGCTGCCGCGATCTCATGCGCTGAATTCTTCATAAAGCTTGGTGCTATCAGAGAAAACATCATGTTATGTGACAGCAGGGGTGTCATTTACAAAGGACGGGAAGCGGGAATGAACCCCCAGAAGGAAAGGTTTGCCGTAGACACAAATTTGAGAACTCTTGAAGAAGCAATTAATGGTGCCGATATCTTTTTCGGTCTTTCAGTCGCCGGGATGGTTACAAAAGAAATGGTGAAATCGATGGCCTATCAGCCGATCATATTCGCAATGGCAAACCCGGATCCCGAGATTTCATACGAAGACGCAAAAGACGCAAGAAAGGATATAATAATGGCCACGGGCAGGTCGGATTATCCAAATCAGGTAAATAATGTGCTTGGTTTTCCATTCATCTTTCGTGGCGCATTAGATGTAAGATCTAGGGCCATTAATGAAGAAATGAAAATCGCTGCTTCGCATGCGTTAGCAGACCTTGCAAAAAAGGGGGCAGACCATACAGTAGCAAAAGCCTATGGCGAAACGCACTTCGACTTCGGGCCCGAATACATAGTGCCCAAGCCATTTGATCCGAGGGTACTGGTTTGGGAATCGGTCGCTGTGGCGCAGGCTGCGATTCAAACCGGAGTAGCAAGGATCAAAATAGATATTGAGCAGTACAAAGATTCATTAGAACGGAAAGTCAAGGAAAGATTAAAACAGGCTGTTTAAAGCTAAATCAGGGGCAAAAGCTAAATCAGGGACAGACACTTATTAATAAGCGTCTGTCCCCACTTTTTTCAATATGTAGTAACCGATACACCCTCTTCCACGGATTTGTCTTTTCCGTTTATTGGTTCCGGCGATTTAACCTTAGACAACCTTCCCT
>JBAUII010000113.1:0-5289 GCA_049682815.1 Thermodesulfobacteriota bacterium
CCCTTCAACCACTTCAAGGTCTGTTTGCAGACTCTTCCCCTCTTCAACCGTTATCACACCATCCTTTCCCACCTTCTCCATCGCATCGGCTATGATGTTACCTATTGTTTCATCCCCGTTGGCCGAAACTGTCGCTACCTGTGCTATCTCGGTCCTCCCCTTCACCTGCTTGCTCAACTTCCTGATACTATCTACCACCACCTCCACCGCCTTGTCTATTCCCCTCTTTAGCTTCATGGGGTCGTGTCCCGCTGCCACAAGCTTTATCCCCTCTCGGAATATTCCCTGTGCGAGCACTGTTGCTGTGGTTGTTCCGTCCCCTGCGACATCGCTTGTCTTAGAGGCTACTTCCTTTACCATCTGTGCACCCATGTTTTCGAACTTATCATCAAGCTCTATTTCCTTTGCCACGGTTACACCGTCTTTGGTTACCACCGGGGCGCCGAATGTCTTCTCGATCAGAACATTCCTTCCCCTCGGTCCCAGTGTGGCCTTTACAGCGCTAGCAAGTGTATTTATTCCCGTTAAGACAGCTGACTGAGCCTCTCGGCCAAATTTTATCTCCTTTGCAGCCATTAGAACTTACCTCCTTAAATTCGTGTTTTAAAATTTTTAAGTTTCGACGATTGCTAAGATATCTTCTTCCCGAAGAATTAGGTAATCCTCACCCTCAATATTTATGTCGGTACCGCCATATTTACTGAAAAGCACCTTATCCCCAACCTTGACGTCTAGTGGTCTCATTGAACCGTCTTCGAGTAGCTTTCCCTTCCCCAGTGCCATTATTTCTCCTTCCTGGGGTTTTTCTTTTGCGGAATCCGGAATTATAATGCCACCCTTGGTCTTTTCTACGGTCTCCAGTCTCTTAACAAGAATTCTGTCGTAGAGCGGTTTTACTTTCATATAACCTCCTCCTTAGATTTATGGATCTTGAACCAGGAATTTAGCACTTTAGACCGATTAGTGCTAAAAATAAACATAAAGATAATCATCTAAGAATCTTTGTCAAGTGTATGCGGTGCCTTAGCGGATGCTTTAAACATGCATCTTGATTCTTCTCAGTTTGAGGATGAACATTGTGAAATAGGACAGTCTTTTCGGCTGTCATTCCTAACATTGGTTAAGGGACAGCTCGAGTCTCTAAAATAGGGGGTATTTTCTGTTTTTTTTCCACACTAGACATACCGTAATTGGTCTTGGCGATCTTGGATGCTCGTATGTTTTCAAAATTGATCTTGACTTTATTTCAATCAATAAAAAAATAGTCATTGATTTTTAAATAATAATGTGTAAAGCTTGAGAATGAAACTTAAAGTAATTGACTAAACTTTTAGATACAGTATCATCAGTTTTGATGGTTATATTTTATGATAGCGCGAAATCTTATTTGGATTAGCATTTTTAAAAAATTGTAGTTCCTAATGAATGGATCATCAGAATGAATGGTTTTGTACTGTATAATAATAGTTGAGAATTTAATCAGTAAAAACGGGAATGACCATATAGATGCGAGAGCTAAGGTTCGATCCAATTAGAGATAGATGGGTAATAATTTCGACCGAAAGGGCTAGGAGGCCAAGCGATTATTTGATGATTGAGAACGGTCTTGATAGAGATAAAGACGCGATCGTTTCCTGTCCGTTTTGCGAGGGTTCCGAAGGTAAAACACCTCCTGAGATTTTTGCGATACGAGAGCCGGGATCGGAACCAAACTCATCTGGGTGGAAAGTGAGGGTTGTTCCAAATAAGTACCCTGCACTCCATGTTGAGGATAATGCGCATAGGTATGCAACTGGTATATTTGACGTTGTTAGTGGGGCTGGTGCGCATGAGGTTATCATTGAGTCTCCGAATCACGATAACGGATTGGCGGATCTTGATATTGATGGGGTAAAGGATGTACTGTTAGCGTTTAGGGAGAGAATAAAAGATTTATTTAGAGATCCTAGACTCCGTTATGTGTTGATATTCAAAAATCACAAGGCACAAGCGGGGAGCTCTATAATGCATACACACTCACAATTAATTGCTACTCCTATGGTTCCCCCTATAGTGAAACAAGAGCTAGCAGTGAGCAGGGAGCATTATAGGGAAAAGGAACGATGTCTGATTTGCGATTTAATAAACCAAGAACTTGATTATAATAGAAGAATCGTTTTTGAATCAGCTAACTATATTATCTGGGCTCCATTTGCTTCAAGTTTCCCATTTGAGACTTGGATAGTACCAAAAAAGCATCTTCATAATTTTTCCATTATGGATGATCATGAGCTGATGAACCTGGCATACGTTCTGAAGCTGAACCTACTATCTGTTAAAAATCTTTTGAATGATCCCCCCTATAATTTTGTGATACATACCTCGCCGAGCAGGTTCGTGCGTCCGGGTCATCCAGAGCACTGGGATTCGATCGAGTTCGATTTTCATTGGCATTTAGAGATTATTCCACGTCTCACCAGCATTGCTGGATTTGAGTGGGGTGCTGGATTATTCATCAATCCGACTTCGCCAGAGGCAGCCGCAGATTATTTGCGAGAGGAAATAGAAGTTTGCGCATATAAACATTTGGATAAAAAGAAGATCTCTTGACATATAAAGTAATTAGCTTTATTTTTGATAGGAAAGTTAATAGCACTACTTAAATGATTATATCACTATTTAAGAAACATACCTGGGCTATCAATCTGTTACTTGTTGCAGTGGTTGCCTATATTCTCGCACAGGTTGTAATCGACAATATAAAGGGGAAAATGCCTACGCTCCCTCACGAGGCTGCGGCTTCATCTAAGAGTCTACGGGTAGAAAATTATGTGAGTACAGAAAAAGACCTGGGTTCGCGAAAATCTTACGACATAATACTCAATCGTAACATATTTGGGCTTAAAAATACTTCATCGGCTAATTCATCAGGAATCGAGAACGTTCCGCAAACTACCCTAAACCTTGAGCTTCTAGGCACGGTTATCGACCCGGGTAAAAGTTCGGTAGCTGTGATTAAAGACGTTGATTCAGGCAGGGTAAATGGTTACAAGTTGGATGAATTAATCGATATAGTACAGTCGGAAAAGGTAAAGGTAATTCGGATTGAAAATTGCGTTGCAGTATTGGAGCGCATCGGCGAAGGGCCTGAAACTATAAGATGTAAGAAGGACATGAGTGAGGGCTCGTCTTCTAGTCAGGTAGCTTCTGGGCCCACGCTTAATAGCGGTTCCAAAGAAGCTCGAGCAACCAAACGTAATGGCGAAGGTCTAGGTGAAAACGCTGATGGGATAAACCAGATTGACGAGGGAGTTTATGAGATTGACAGAAAGATGATGGACGAGCTTTTAAGCAATCCAAACGATATCTTGACAAAAGCCAGGGTTGTTCCTCATGATGACGGGCTCAGGTTTTTTGCGATAAGACCGAATAGCATTTTTTCTAAGATCGGGATCAGGAACGGCGATACAGTTCATAAGATAAATGACGTGGATCTGGACAATGTTGAAAACGCATTTACCTTGTTTGAGGAACTAAGAGGGCAAAGCAGATTTAGTATTGATTTAACAAGGCGTGGGAAGAAGCTTACATATGAATATACGGTCAAATGAGAAATTTCGATCATTTAATCAGTAAATGAAATTTATACCCTAAAGATGTGATTTCTGCTATAGTGAACGAATAATTAAGAATTTAGAAATCGGCGGTCAGAATAGTTTTGAATATAAGGCGGGCATGCCATGATTAAATTTCTCCATTTGGTTTTGTTTCTCATTACCACCATTTCTGGTGTCTACGTGGCGGATTCGAAGGAGTTGGTGGTAGATAGTGATATGGGCAGAGCAATATTTTCTGGTTTAATAGGAAATGGTGAGCCCACAAAGGCAACGCTAGCTCAGGTCGACCCCTCTCCGAAACCACTGGAACAAGGCCCGGAGGGGAAAGAGGCTTATAAAGCTGAATCAACTGCAAGAAAGATAAGGTACCTCGTTAGAGAAGGGGACACCTTAGAGGGGATAGCTAAAAGATTTCAGCTATCCGTCCAGGAAATTTTAGATATAAACGGTTTGGTAGAGAATGCTAATGTAATTCCCGGCCAGTTCTTAGTCATCCCACTAAGGGTCAAAAGCCCGAAGGTAGAGGTCGTGCGTGAGGGTGAAGAAGGTGTGGACGGGTCTCAGCGTAAGGAAGCGGTTGGTGAAGGCCTGGTTTCTGAGACCGATGAAGGTGAGCCAAAAACTCAAGGAAGAGGAGGAGAAACCATTACTGAGAGTAAAGAGGGGCGAGGTGTATCACGAGTAGAACCTGCAGAATCACCAGTTAGCCCCGGGGAAGAAATCGTAAACCTGCAAACGGAAATGGATTTAAGAGATTTGATTCAGACGATGAGCGAGATTACAGGGGAGACATTTATCCTGGATGATTCGGTAAAAGGGAAGCGAGTAACTATCATAACACCTCAGGGAGGCTTCAAAAAACAGAACTCACTAAAACTATTTGAAACAATTTTAGATCTAAACGGGTTTTCAATTGTTAAGAAGGATGGGATAAACGAGGTAGTTCAGAAAAGAGACATTAAAACTGAAAGCATTCCTACTGAAGTTGGAGTTTCTGCCGGCGAATCTTCTGAGAGGTTTATAACGAGGCTTGTGCCTTTGAAAAATATTCAGGGCAGCGATGTTGTAAACGTTCTCAAGCCACTTATTTCTCGAGATGGCGACATTGCCGTATATCCTGAATTGAACACCCTGATTATAATTGAAACTAGAGCTAATATTAACAGGTTACTCGATATTATTGAAAATCTTGATCTTAAGAAGGAGATCGAGTTTGTAAAAATAGTTAATACCGATGCGGCCGATCTAGCTGCTAAGCTCGTGGAGATTCTCGGTGGCACTGGCTCCGTCTCAACGACCCCGCCGGCTGCTCAGACCTCTCCAAGGGAAAGAGGGACCGCTGCGTCAAGAGCTCGAGCCAGGGCGCAAAGCCGGGTTAGCCCACCCCCGGCTTCGAGTCAGTCCAATACGGCTGGATTCAGGGTTATCGTGGATGACAGGACGAACACCCTGATCGTTATCGCATATCGTGAGGACTTGCCGAAGATAAACTCGATAATCAAAAAGCTGGATGTTGAAACCGAAGAACCTGAAGAGGGAATTTACGTTATTCGCCTTCTAAACGCGGATGCTGAGCAGGTTGTCGCAGTCATATCTAGTCTAATTGGCGGCGGCGGCGTGACTACGGGAGCTCAGGGTGTCATTGGTGCTCGTAGGACTGGTGCCGGCACATTTGGGGGGGGCACTTTTGGGG
>JBAUII010000114.1:0-33360 GCA_049682815.1 Thermodesulfobacteriota bacterium
ACCTTTTGGTCGTCGTTTTTGGAGGACTGGGGTTCTCCACTACATCTATGTGATAGTACTTATGTACCGTTTATACCCACCAGCAAGACTGGTGGGCTACCCTTGTGTGGAGGACGGGTACTGGTGGGCTACCCATATGGGGAGTACAGGAACTTTTGACCCATCCCTAGACTAGAGAGAAACGTCTCATTCTAAGCTGTTACGAGCTTTTTCTACAATAGGTACGGGAAAGTCTCAGACCCCGAAAATTTTTATAAAGTGGTATCCTCGGGAGCTATGGGGGGTTGATTCTTAGGCTCTCTTGACGTTTGCCTTCACCTCTGCCAACTTCAGCCTTCTTTCTATCTCCTTGAATTCCTTATTGCCACCACCAAAGTCTTTGAGTTCCTCCAAAATGGATTCGGCTTCTCTTCTTGCCGCCACGGGGTCGATTTCTTCGGATTTTAAGACACTATCTGTTAACACATTGACCCTATCGTCTGATACCTCAGCTATTCCACTGTCAATGATCATTGATGTTCCCACTCCATTAATTTTGTAGGTAAGTTCACCCGGCATCAGTGTGGTTATAAAAGGAACGTGTCCTGGGAGTACCCCGAACTCTCCCGAATCACCAGGGGCAACAACCTCATCTACCTCTTCATCTATTACCAGCTTTGAAGGGGTGATCACCCTGAGATTTAGTGTGTCTGCCAATTTAAATATCCCTCTTTAAACTCAGACAGTCAGTAAGGATAGACATGTGTACATAATAGCCATTACCGAATTCATTAGTCAGGTATGGTTATTTCTTTAAAATCTGTATCTCCGGTAACTGTGTCTGGGAATCATAACTTTTGAATTATCCTGAAAACAACTCCTTGGCCTTTACTTTTACCTCTTCTAGATTGCCCACCATATAGAAGGCCTGCTCGGGTACTTCATCCATATTTCCAGAGATAACTTCTTTGAATGCCTGTATCGTCTCATTGATTGGTACGTACTTCCCAGGTGTACCAGTGAATTGCTCAGCTACATTGAACGGCTGAGAGAGCAATCTCTGAATTTTTCTCGCTCGCGCAACTATTAGCTTATCGTCTTCAGAAAGTTCATCCATACCTAGAATCGCTATTATCTCCTGCAATTGTTTGTATCGCTGTAACACTTCCTGTACTTCTCGGGCTACGTCGTAATGCTCCTGACCGACGACCCGGGGATCCAGTATTCGTGATGTTGAATCAAGTGGATCGACGGCAGGGTAGATTCCAAGCTCTGCGAGTTGACGAGAGAGTACAATGGTACCGTCAAGGTGAGCAAATGTAGTCGCGGGGGCCGGGTCGGTAAGGTCGTCAGCAGGTACGTAAATTGCTTGCACCGATGTTATAGATCCCTTTATGGTTGATGTGATTCTCTCTTGAAGCTCTCCGAGGTCAGTTGCCAATGTTGGTTGGTAGCCGACAGCCGATGGAATTCTTCCGAGCAGTGCCGAAACCTCTGAACCCGCCTGTGTAAACCTGAATATATTGTCAATAAATAGAAGCACGTCCTGTCCCTGCTCGTCTCTGAAGTACTCTGCTAGGGTGAGAGCCGTCAGGCCGACTCTTGCCCTTGCCCCAGGGGGTTCATTCATCTGACCGAAGACCATCCCGGTGTTTCCTATTACTCCGGACTCCTTCATCTCTACCCATAGATCGTTTCCCTCACGGGTTCTTTCGCCTACCCCCCCAAATACAGAGACACCTCCATATTCTTTTCCAACATTGTGAATCAATTCCATCAACAGTACCGTCTTGCCGACGCCAGCACCACCAAATAGTCCAATCTTGCCTCCCTTGAGGAATGGTGCTAGCAGGTCGATTACCTTAATTCCGGTCTCAAACAGGTCGAGTTTTGTACTCTGCTCGACAAACTCTGGTGCGGGTCGATGGATTGGCCAGCGCTCGCTCGTTTCAATCGGACCCGCCTCGTCGATTGGCTCGCCGACAACATTCATGAGCCTTCCCAGCGCTTCTTTACCCACCGGAATTGTAATGTCTTTACCCGTATTTAGCGCATCTTCACCTCTTTTGATACCTTCAGTGGAATCCATCGCTATGCATCGCACTCGCTTTCCCCCAAGCTGTTGGGCAACCTCAAGGACTAAATTCCACTTCTGGTCATTCAGCAGTGGGTTTGTGAGTTTTATTGCGGTGTAGATTAGAGGTAATTCCCCTTCCTTAAATTCAATATCAACAACGGGTCCCATGATTTGAACGACCTTTCCAAAGTTATTCCCGCTTGCTTCCATTCTATTCCGAACCTCCTTTACTTAATGCTTCGGTGCCGTTTACAATGTCCATAAGCTCTTTTGTAATTTGAGCTTGTCTTGTTTTATTAAACAAAAGGGTAAGCTTTCTTATGACTTCATCTGCATTGCTTGTTGCGTTTTCCATTGCGGTCATTCGAGCGGCATGCTCACTTGTGATTGATTCATGCATAGCCCTTTCCACACTGACCTCGAGGTACTTGGGCAGGAAATAATCCAGAACCCCCTTTTTCGTAGGTTCATATAAATAATCTATGGGCTTTGAACCCGAGTCTATTTGTTCGGGTTCGATTGGTAAGAGTTTATTGAAGGTAATGACTTGTGAAATGGCCGATCTAAAGTAGTTAAATATGAGTATAACCTCATCGCTCTCCCCCTTAATAAACTCTTTGGTCAATTCAGCAGAAATTTCCTTCGAAATCGAGAGAAAATTCTTCTCACCAATTCCTATAAAGCTCTTTGAAACAGGATATTCCCTCTTTCGTAAATGATCTCTGCCTCTCCTACCAAGAAAACTGAAGATCACGCGATCGTAAGCCTTAGCGTCTGTTACCAAATATGTATCGAGTTTTCTAATAATATTGCTGTTAAAACTACCACAGAGCCCCCTGTCTGATGTCATAAACACAAGATGAAGCTTTTTTCGTTCATCTGGCCTTCTCAATAATGGATGGGAGTCCGGTTCGGTTCTACTAGCCAGACTCATTGCGATTTCTCGGAAAGCCTCTGAGTATGGACGATATGAAAGGAGTAGATTCTGTGCCCTCTGTAGCTTGACGGCGGATATAAGCTTCATCACGCTCATTATCCTCCGTGTCCCCTTGACGCTACTGATTTTTGTCCTTATCTGTTTTAAGCTAGGCATTGAAATTTATTTATTTTCGAGAACGAATGAAAAATCCTCCCAGAACACTATTTAAATTCTCCTAGTTGATCTCTTAATTGCTGTAGTGCCTTTTTGATCTTATCCGCGAGATCATCGTTAATTTCCTTCGTTTTCTTTATCGCTTCCAGGATGTCTTTGTGTTTTGTTTCCATGAATATGTACAGCTCCTTTTCATAATCCTTAACCTTTTCCACAGGGTAATCGTCAACAAAACCATTAGTTACCGCATAAATAATCAGTATCTGTTTTTCGACCGGCAAAGGATCATACTGACCTTGCTTTAAAGCCTCTACAAGCCTGCTACCGCGTGCAAGTTGAGCTTGTGTAACTTTGTCAAGATCGGATGCGAACTGAGAGAATGCTTCCACCTCCCTGAATTGGGCGAGCTCTAATCTCAGGGTTCCAGCAACACGTTTCATTGCGCGAATTTGAGCTGACCCCCCTACACGCGAGACAGAGAGTCCCACATTGATAGCCGGTCGAACACCTGAATAGAACAGATCACTCTCAAGGTATATCTGTCCGTCGGTAATTGATATTACATTTGTTGGAATGTAGGCGGAAACGTCTCCGGCCTGAGTCTCGATTACTGGAAGAGCAGTGAGAGAACCCCCTCCATTTTCATTTCTCATTTTTGCGGCCCGTTCAAGCAGCCTTGAATGAAGATAAAAAACATCACCCGGGTAAGCCTCTCTACCAGGTGGTCGTCTCAGAAGAAGCGAGAGCTGACGGTAAGCCCATGCATGTTTAGTCAGATCGTCGTAAATTACCAGCGCATGCTTTCCATTGTCGCGGAAGTGTTCTCCAAGGGCGCAGCCTGTATATGGTGCGATGAACTGAAATGGTGCTGGGTCGCTTGCTGTCGCTGCAACTACGGTTGTATACTCCATAGCGCCGTGTTCCTTTAATTTGTCCACAACCTGGGCAACGGTTGACTGTTTTTGTCCAATCGCGACATAAATGCAATAAACATCCTCGTCCTTTTGGTTAATTATGGTATCTACGGCAATGGCTGTTTTTCCGGTTTGCCGGTCTCCAAGTATTAATTCTCTCTGGCCTCTGCCTATAGGGATCATTGAATCAATTGCTTTGAGACCCGTTTGCAATGGCTCGCGGACAGACTGTCGATAGACGACACCCGGGGCTTTCAGTTCTACGTGTCTATTCTCTTCAGATTGGATCTCTCCTTTTCCATCTATTGGCTGACCGAGGGCATTTACGACTCTACCCTTCATATCTTCACCTACCGGAACGTCGGCAACTCTACCAGTACGCCTTACAATTTGACCTTCACTAACTTCAGTATCCTCTCCAAAAATAGCTATACCGACATTGTCTTCTTCGAGGTTTAATACAAGACCCATCATCCCACTTTGGAATTCCACTAGTTCTCCGGCCATGGCCTGATCAAGCCCGTAGGCTCGGGCTATGCCATCACCTACGGAAATTATGGTTCCCACTTCGGATGTTTCTATTCTCTTCTCATACCCCTTCAACCTGTTTCTTAATATTTCCCCAATGTCTTCTATCCTTAATTCTTCCATCTCTTTTGCTCCTTAAAGATTAAAGATCCTTACGGTAGTGTTAGGACTTCTCGTATCCTCTGTAGTTGGGTCTTAATGCTACCATCAAACACCCTATCTTCAACCTTTACAATAATCCCACCTATTATGGTGGGATCGATTTTGACCTCTATTTCGACCTCATCGCCGGTTAGCTTCTCCAAACCTTCTGTGATTTTTTTTAAATCCGAATCTGATGGATTTTCCCCAAACGTTATTTCAGCTCGGCTTGTCCCGGAGGCCTTCCTAAGTCTTCTTGCGATTGACTGTTTTGATTTCAAAAGTGTTTTGAATTTATCTACCTCGATAGCCAGACTTACAAAATTCGTGACGAGTTTGTCGAGTCCGGCCTTATCACCGAGATCATTTATAATTGCAATTCTTTCTGAAGTCTCATAAGCTGAACTCCCTAAGATCTTTTTTAGCGTCTCGTCGGCAGTTATTAGATTATAAAATGATACCATGTCATTTTTCACCTTTTTGATCTTGTTCTCTCCCTCTGCCGTCTCAATCAATGCCTCGACTAGATCCCTTAATGTTGCGACTGATGCCATTTTTCTTCGTCCATCCTCTTTACAAAATTTTCGATCATTTTATTCTTGTCTGAAGGGCTTAGGTGTTGTTTTATCAAGTCCTCCGCAATATCAAGGGCTAGTGTAATCGCTTCGGATTGAATCGCACGTCGTGCCCTGGCAGATTCGAGCTCTATGGATTCTCTCGCTTCTGCCCTGATCTTCTCAGATGCTATCTCCGCCTGCTTTAATATTTCTTTCCTCTCGACTTCCCCTTGTTCTTGAATCGATTCTTTTAATGATTTAATTTCTGCATCCAAATGCTTTAATTTATCTTCGTATTCGGCATGAATCTTTTTTGCCTCCGCAATCGCCTTTTGTGCATCATCGATTTCATTTCCTATGATGCCTCTTCGCTCAATAAGGAAATTCTTTATGGGTTGTTTAAGGTAATGAATAAGGACTAAAAGTAAAATGGTTAGGTTGACTGCTTGATAAGTCACATCCCTCCAATTAAATGTATGCCCTTCATCAGTTGCAGCCATAATTATTAGATTAAGTAAGTCAATGTCCATAAAATTTATAGCTCCTTTTCCAGGATTCGTGAGGCCATGTTCCTCCCCAGGGATCTTATCTCAGGTTCAATGCTCTTTTCCTTCTCTAACTTTTCCGATTCTAGCTTATTCTTTGCTTCGTTTAGCAGCGTTTGAGCTTGATCCCTTGCCTTCTTTATAATTTCATCTGCTGCTTTATTGGCATCATTCCTGATTTTGTTCCTTTCCTCCGAGGCTTCTGACCTTGCCTCATCTAGCTTAGCGTTATATTCGTCTATTATCTGGTCTATTCTTTGTCTCAGCTCATTTGCCTCTTTGATGGCCCCGGTAGTTAGTTGTTCTCTTTTATCAACGAGCTGAAAAAGCGGCTTGAATAGAATAGAGTTCAAAATGAAAATGGCTGCTACAAAGATAACTATTTGAAATATAACGATTTTGTCAATTTTCAGTATATCCTCGGCTGCGATTGCATCTGTGTAAGTAATCTGGAATACGATAGAAATTACGAATATAATCAATTTAATCTTTTTCAATTTGTAATCCTCATAGAGTATTTGGATTAGCTTTCTGAGATAGCTCTTCCTTCCCAGAGAATGCGATTTTAAGGAGCGGAGGAGCAATAAAAGTTGTGAGCATAACCATTACTGTGACCGCGGAAAACAGCCTTGTATCGAAAACACCTGATACAAGACCCATCTGAGCAAAAATGAGTCCAACCTCTCCCCTGGGAATCATGCCAATTCCTATTACACTCCTTTTTATGCCTCTCTTGAACACGGTCCAACCGCTTACGAATTTCCCAAGTACTGCCACTGTGAATAGTACCAGCGCAATCAATAAAATCGGTAGATTTGCTTTAACAAATGGATTAAAAATGCGAACATCTACAGCCGCGCCAACCATAATGAAGAAAATAGGAGTGAAGACGTCGGAAACAGGTTTCAGGCGATCTTCAATGGTTTTGAACTGGTTTGTTTTTGCAAGAACCAATCCCGCTGCGAATGCCCCTACGATAGGAGCAAGTCCTACCAGGCTGGCCAAAACTGCAAATATAAAGGCGAAGGAAAGCGCACTTAACAGGAGTACTCCGCGAACCTGCATCTTTTCTATTAGATCAAATAGCTTACCCGAAGCTAGATTGCCGATTAATATAGCGATGAAAAGAAACCCAAATGATTTTAGCGTAGCAATAAGAAGTTGAGCGACAGATATCCCGGTACCTAAGCCTTCTTTGGTAGTTTCAATGAGTCCACTTACGATCCCTAGAATAATCAAGCCGAGAATATCATCGATTACAGCGGCTCCCAGTATTATACGCGCCTCTTCAGTCTGTAAGCGATTTATATCGGATAGCACCCTCGCGGTGATTCCTACGCTGGTCGCCGTAAGGGTTGCTCCGGCGGTTATCGCTATGACCGTAGTAAACATTGGATTGATCTCACCAAGAAGTCCAGCTCTTTCGAATGCAAGAACACTTATAAATCCAAGGGCAAAAGGAACTACAACTCCCACGATTGCGACCAGGCTTGAGGTTACACCTAATCTGAGTAAATCATTGAGGTCGGTCTCAAGTCCAATTTCAAATAGTAGTATCGCAACTCCAACTTCTGCAAGAAGGTGAAATGTTATATATCCTGGCTCGCTAGGAATTGAGGGAATAAGTGCTAGGACGCTTCCTCCAATGACTATTCCGGCCATTAACTCGCCCAGTACCGCGGGTTGCTTGATCCTTTCTGCTATTTCTCCAAATACCTTAGATGTGACCAGAACAATTGCGAATGCGAGAAGGAACTTCTCCACTGGAAATGAACCTGCTTCATCTAAGCTCATCTGCTATTAATGTAACCTCGGGGTAGTAAATCTAAAAAAGCTAATCTTCTAACATGAAAACAGGTACCTGTCAAACCAAATGATAGGTGAGCGATGGGGTACATGAGCGCATAACAGGTGGTCTCTGACTCAGACATAATCAAAAATAGTTTGACATCAAATACAAACAAACTCAGAATATTTTTATCAGAACGGAGACTCCCGTTACCTGCAATAGGTTGAGGAATGCAGGGTATTATTTAAATACTGCTTTTGGAATGGCTCTTAACTCTAGTCTATTAAGAATAGACAAATGAGAAATAAGTCAGGCGATCTCTTCCTCGCATCCCCCTTCTTTGATGATCTTCTCAATTTCATATGCCGCAGCTATGCTCGCAGTACTACCTATTACCTGGTACACCAGTGGTAGTAGGCACTCACGTCCTTGTTTAATGCTTTCACCGTTTTTCACCAACGGTAAGCTTATGAACTCCATTCCTTTCGTATTAAGATTCTCAAATTCATTTTTAGTCTTATTCAGTCTTATGAAGGCTCCGGCCATTTTAGCGGCTACAAGATAAAGCACTGGCTCTGCGACAAATTTTGATTCGACTACAAAAGATGTTGGAATTCCCTCCTGGATTACCACATCCCTTACTGGCTTACCTCCTTTTGTAACTTTCATTCTCTTCCTTCCCTCAGCATTTAGTTTTCTCAGATCATCTCCGTTCGAAACATTGATTACGGCCATTCCATAGGTTCCAGAATTACTCTTTACGAAAAAGAATGGATCTTGATCAATTCTTCTCTTTCTGTATTCCGCTGTGAGTTCTTTCTTCATTGTATCTACTTTTGTTGCGACCCGTTCGCGGTCTTGTGGTTCATCAAAGTCTATTCCCTCTTGGAGAACTGTTTCAATCGTGAATACCCACGGGTCTAGTCCCAGGATCTGTGCCAGTTCGTATGCAAGTCTATTATAAAACTCGAAATGAACGTTCTTTTTCCTGGTATGCCAACCGATCTCTACCGGAGGCTCAACAGGCTGCAGTATGTCCCTAAGTGTCTTCGGGCACCTCGATGAGAAATCATTATTAATAAGGATCAGATCTGGAACATAGTTTGGTATGATAGCCTTATGGCCTTCAGTTATAACTTTATACGCCGTGAGATGCTTACCGCTTATCGCTTTAAACTCGGCTTGATCTAGATGAAACTCTTCACTTACGATTCCAATCTTAACACTGAACCCCACGTTTTCCAGCATTGATTGTAGTACATGTATATTTTCCCAATAGTATGGATTTCTAGTGTTGAGCTCCGGGACGATGAGTATTTTGCTCACCTTAGGATATTTAGTGGAAAAATGCTGTTTGAATAGATTGGCGGTGCGTATTCTACAGTATTCGGATAGATTATTAAAGCCGGCTGGAAAGACATTGGTGTCAACAGGCGCGATTTTGTACTTGGATACTCGTAGATCAACAGATGTATAAAGAGGCACAAGAACTTTATTGGAGTGCTGCTCTATCCAACTCTGTATTTCGGCTGATCGTTCAGTGATCTTTTCATTAATTTCATCGAGAAATTCCATATCTTAGGTTTTTTCTTTTACTACAAGCGTGCCCGCAATTTTATCATGCCATGTTTGAGACTTTGTATCAAAAAGTGCCCACAGGAATCCTATGAAGAAAAAGGATGCGGAAAAAAAAGAAAAAGCCCTTCTCGTGAAGGCCTTGACGATATCGATGGAACCCCCATCGTCTCCTATTACCTTGATACCCATAACCATCTTTCCTATTGTTTTTCCCCCATAGCCCTCAAGGAAGACAAAGTAACTCGAACAAACTATGATAAGTAAGAAAAAAATAGCGGCTATGAAATTCAGTGAATAGTGAGCGCCGAATATCAAATCGTCGGTGGCAAGGTAGATCCCTGTTGAAAGAACTAGGGCTGTGATCGAAAAAATCACCACTACATCAATTAATAAGGAAATTGATCGTGTTGATATGCCCGCTAGATCTGATTTTGCCCTGTCCGTATTTCGCATTTCCTTTTCGTACACTATAGTAGGATCAGTTTCAAGCGTTAAAGCATGATTCGACGGGCCACTGTCGTCATCTAATGATAAAACCTCCTCTACATTTTTAATCATTTCCTCTTCTTCGGATTGTTTAACAGCGACTTCTTCTATTTCCTTGGGCTCATGCTCTGCCGATCTTTTTGTTTTAGGCTCGGCATATCTCTTCGAAAGTTCATACGATTTATATAAGGCATCATGCTCCGGTTTAACACCAGTGGAACTACCGCACTTCTTACATTTTTCAAGAAAATCAAAGCTATTGAAGCCACATTTAGGACACTTCATCTATCAAGAATGTCGGATTACTATGATTAAACTTTAAAATAGTATGTTTTTGAGCGAAGATATACCCCATTTAGTTTCAAGCTTAATACCAAAATCCGTGAGGAAGAGGTGTTGGTAACTAAATAAAGCCGGCCTCCTCTTTTTATGCAAGATTTTGGTTATTGCTCACCCGATAAGCTTGTTTCGATCGCCGATTTTAGCCCTTCTGGATTGGCTCCAGGTACGACAAGACCATTTACTACGAATGTCGGGGTGGAGGTTACTCCGATAGAGCGGGCTTCGTCTATATCGGCCTGCACCCGCTTGGCGATATCTGCGGAACCAAGGCATTTGTCGAAATCATTTTCGTTCAGACCTATTTTCTTGGCAAATCCCTTGAACTCGTCGTTTGAGTTTTCCACTTTTATATTTTGCTGATTCTCAAACAATAGGTCATGAAATTCCCAGAATTTATCATTTCCCTGTTCGTGGGCGCATAAAGAGGCAATCGCCGCATCCTTGGCCCAATTGTGCATTGGAAGAGGAAGTTGTTTATACATAAGTTTAATTTTTCCGTCATACTCTTGTAATATCTGAGGGAGCATTTGACTGCCGCGTTTACAGAACGGACACTGGAAATCTGAATATTCAACTATCGTGACATTTGCCGTTTCTATACCTTTTAGCGGTACATCTTCTAAAGAAATCTTGCTCATCGTATCTTTTAGAGGATCTACACTAGTGTCGATTATTTCACCAAGAATAATATATTTACTATCCTTGCTGATCAGTAACGGTAAGGTTTGAGTTCCCAATGGCGCACTTCCCTTTTTTAGTCCTTGAATTGGCGATTGCTCAAACTCTTTAGTACTAGCCGGTTCTCCAAGAATGATGTATCGGCCATCATTACTTATGATGAAATTTACATCTCCGGAGCCCCTCGAAGAATTGATTGAGAAGGTTCCCTGGTTAAATCCTTGAATCGGGCTGTTTTCGTAGCCTTTAACTTCAATTGTTGCATCCGAGGGCATGCGCGACCCCAATCTCTTTTTCAGGAATGATTGCAGTCTGGCTGTCTCCTCCTTTGATATTTGCTCGGCTTTCACGTCGGCATGGAAGATCATGGCTAAACAGACCAACAATGATGATAATATTAGACTTTTGAACAGCATTCTTTCGCCTCCTTACATTTAATTATTGTATGTTTACATGAATCATTTTGTCGGTTTGGCCTTTAAATCGATTAATTCGCCACCTAGAATCAGAAACCTTCCGTCTTTGGTCATGATGATTGGGATCGGAGTACCCGAGCCAGTTTGGATATTTCCTTCCTTCATTCCAAAAGGGACTTCTTGGAATGTTGAAGTATCGACATGTTCTCCCAGAATCAGGTACCTACCGTCTTTAGTCATCATAACGGGGATTGGGATCGTGCCAATTTGGATCTTTCTCTCCGTCATTCCAAATGGTAGATCTTGAAATGTCCTCGTATCAACAGGTTCTCCAAAAATAAGGTATTTCCCATCGTCGCTTATCAGAAACGGGACATCTCCCGATCCCTTTGAGGTTGTTACCTTGAACCGACCTTGTTTGAAACCACTGAGAGGAGTTTTTTCATATCCGCTGACCTCAATTTTAGCCTCATCCGGTACAACATTCCCCATCTTTTCCTTAAGGAAGGCTCTAAGCTCATTAGCTTCCTTTGTCGATATAGTCTCGGCATTTATTTTGGGTTGAAATAGAAATGTAAGGAAGGTCATTACGACGATCGTAGTTGCGATAAATTTATGGCGCATTTTTACCCCCTAGAGATTTTACAACCAAGCAATATAACACGATTTAAGGATAAATCAACAAATTCGATCATTAAGAAACGGTAGCTTTCAATTCTTTTATGAGTATATATCCTTTGAAAATACCCTTTCAAATATATGGTCGACATATTTTAAGTCGTTTTCGATTCTAAAGCATTCATCTAACTCCCCTGCTGACAGATGATTCTTAACATCTTTATCCTTTAAAAGGATCTCACGGAAATCCAATCTGGCGTTCCAGGTTTTAGTCGCATTTTTTTGGATTATTTCATAAGCCTTTTCTCTTGATAGCCCTTTGTCCACTAGTTTTAACATGACTTTTTGCGAATGTATTAACCCACGTGTTAGCTCCAGGTTTCTTTTGATATTTTTAGGGTGAATCTTTATGGAGTCCAATATGTGGGTAAGTCTATTCAGCATAAAATCAAGAAGTATCGTCGCATCGGGTCCTATCAACCTTTCTACTGACGAGTGGCTTATGTCGCGTTCATGCCATAGTGGAACGTTTTCAAGAGAAGTCAGGCCGTAGGAGCGGACAAGCCTAGCTAGTCCACAGAGATTTTCCGATAAAATTGGATTCCTCTTGTGGGGCATCGCCGAAGAGCCCTTTTGGCCTTCCGTAAATGGCTCTTCGAGCTCTTGAACCTCAGTTTTTTGAAAATCCCTGATGTTTGTCGCAATTTTCTCAACTGATGTTGCCACGATCGAAAGCGTTAGGAAGTAATCTGCATGAATATCGCGTTGAACTATTTGCGTAGAGATGTTGGCTGGCTTTAGTTTAAGAAGTTTGCATACATATTTTTCTACCTCTGGAGGAACATTGGCAAAAGTTCCGACGGCGCCCGAGATTTTCCCCACACCGATTACATCTCTAGCCCTTTTTAGTCTGTCCAGGTTTCTGCTCATTTCATCATACCACAGGGCGAAAATAAGACCTAGGGTGGTTGGCTCGGCGTGTATTCCATGAGTCCTTCCAATAATAGGAGTCATCTTATGCCTAAAAGAGAGGTTCTTGAGGACGCCATTTAAAATTCTTATATCATCGATTAGGAGAGCCGCCGCGTCCCTTAATTGGAGGGCAAATGCCGTGTCTAGAACGTCGGACGAGGTAAGCCCAAGATGAAGGTATCTCGAATTAGCGCCAATATTCTCAGATATACCCGTTAAGAAGGCCAAAACGTCGTGCTTTAAGGTCTTCTCAAGTTCTTGTATTCGCTCAACATCAATTCTAGCGCGTTTACTGATTGAATTAGTTGCCTCTTTTGGAATACGACCGTATTTCGACCAAGCTTTGCAAACCGCAATCTCAACGCGAAGCCATTGCCGAAATTTGGCTTCTTCAGTCCATATCTTCGACATTTCCTTACGTGAATATCTCGATATCAAATTATTAAAACCTCTCCTAAGTTTCTTCTGGGGGCGATCGATATGCCTATGTGGTCAGCCCCCGATTTGTCGATTACCGACGAGGCTGCTCTTAATGCTATGTCATATCTATTATTTGTCTCACTCAGGTGTGCGAGTAGCAAATGGGAAAGCTCGTTGTGTAACAAGCTAGCGAAAAGATTTGCGGCTTGCGTATTTGATAGGTGACCCAGCCTGCTCATTATCCTTTGCTTTATTTCCCACGGATAATGGCTTTCCCTGAGAATATTTTCATCGTGGTTGAATTCAATCATCAGAATATTTGACCCCTTTAGTCTTTCTTTAACAAGGCCCGTTGCTGTTCCAATGTCAGTCACTATCCCTAATTTCCTATGATCTGTTTCGACCGTAAATCCAACCGGATCAAGTGCATCATGTGGAACAGAAAAAGAAGAAATCAAGACATCCTTAATCGAAAAAGAGGAACCAGTGTCGAATTCATAGAGGTTTTTAACCTTATCTTTCCAGAGGTGTATCGTCGTGGAAGCGACATACGCGGGGTTCTCAATTTTTGGAATTGACATTGCGTGATCTAAGTGTTCGTGTGAAATAATCACAGCGTCTAAGTCAGACAATTCCACATCAAGCCTCTTAAGCCTGGCTTTTATCTGTCTTAGGCTTATTCCTGCGTCAATTAGGATCTTTGAAGAGTCCGTTTGGATAAACAGGGAATTACCGGAACTCCCACTGGCTAGTGTACAGACTTTCATTAATTGTCCTTTGAACCAATCGCGATAACCGAGATAGTAGTATTAGTACGTGTCTGAGCAGTTGTCAAATTTATGCATGAGATTAAATTATATGTTGATTCCGATTATAATTCACTATCTTTGTTAGGATAAAATAAATCCGTATAACCAAGTCAGTAAATTGGTAGTTTCGGTGATGAATTATAGCCTGATGGGAGAATATTAGGTATCTTTATTTGAATTTTTTTCCAAACATATTTTATCTGAAGTGAAGATAATCAGGATTATAATGCAGCGCTCTCAGATTATTTTTTGTTTAGATCGGATTGTAATACAATTGGGGAGCTCTATGCGGTAATCCATTGAATCATGTCCCATATGATCATTTGTATTAGTGTAATATATTATCTACTATCCTGTATGAAGGAGCAAAATGTCCCGGTTTAATAGATTAACCATATCGCGTTTTTTTCCCTTACCCTTCATTTTTTTGTTGCTGACTTTTGTGGGCTGTGGTGCGTCTCGAACTATAATGAATAAAAAACCTGAACGTGATTCGTACAGTTTTCAGGTAGTGGAGATACCGGATTTCGATAAGACTGCTGTGGAATGGGTTCCTTATGACTCTTATTCGGAGATCCCTGATATGGTAGCAGAAGAATTGAGGAAGAATAATCATTTTCGCAAGATACTACGTAATAAAAGTGATGATTCTCCGGAAGATAGGATACTGCTTGTAAAAGGGGCAGTGACTGGTTACGATAGGGGTTGCAAATACTGTGAATGGTATTCCTTTGGTATTAATGATAAGGGGAAAGGCGTCGTATACGTCGGCATTCAACTCATCGATAAAAGTACAGGTTCAATCATTGCTGATGCCAGTGTCTCCGGGAGAGCAAAGGATCCCGGATTCGGTAGGAGTAAATACATACGGGTTAAAGATGAGATAGTGAACTTGATTCAACATATTAATCGTTAGTGCCCCTGCTTTTTATCTAATTAAGAAATTTTTCTAGATAGCACTTGGAACCGGAGTTATAGATCTGAGAAAATAAATGAGAGGTGTGATTAAATTAGATACTTGAATTTAAGTAATTTAGTGTTCATTTCTTTACCGTTCATCCTTGGCGGTATTTATCGTCGCTAGTGAATTATTAATCCAGACCTAGTTCTTTCCTCATCCCAAGGTCAACATTTTTATTCTTATTCCAATAGTCCATCAGAAGAGTTTTCTTGCTGGTAGTCTTTGACGTCGGAGATCTGTCTATATCGCTCTTGCCGTTCCTCCGTACCAATAATCCTTGAACTTCCTGGAATCGTAAATTTCCTCGGTTTTGCTCGGTACGCTGGAGAAAAATAATATGAAAAACAACGGGATGCCAAAAACAATGCGCTGTCGTGAAGACATAATGCTCCTCCTCCATTGTAAAGAACTTCGAATCGTCTGTTTACGTTAATCTTACTCAGGTCTAATCCATTTTGGAAACAGGTACTGTTGACATTAAAGACTCGTATTATGATTATCAAAATATTTCTATTGTTATTAATATGTTAGAACACATGTAGACATTTGACTTTTACCTTATGATATGCTAACTATTATTGCTTAATTTCATTAAATTGTTTTTCCTAAGAGTCAATGTTCGAGGGTATATCAGAAAAGCTAAGTCATACCTTAAAGAAAGTCAGAGGTTATGGAAAGCTAAGCGAGCAGAATATTCAGGATGCAATACGCGAAGTGCGCCTGAATCTCCTCGAAGCCGACGTTAATTTCAAAGTAGTAAGGGACCTTATCGAGTCGTTAAAGGCAAGGGCCCTGGGGCAGGAGGTTCTGGGTAGTCTCACTCCCGGACAACAATTCATAAAAATAGTTTATGAAGAGCTTGTAAGAATACTTGGAGAACATAGCTCAGAGTTAGACCTTAGAACAACGCCGCCTGTCACAGTCATGCTCGTGGGGCTGCAAGGCTCGGGTAAAACCACCTCAATTGCAAAGCTAGCTAAGACGCTCAAAGAGAAATCGAAAAGAAATCCATACCTTGTTCCTGCAGATGTGTACAGGCCAGCGGCCATAGATCAACTAAAGGTCCTCGCTGATCAGGTTGGAGCAGGCGTTTACAATACTCAGCCTGGAGGAAACCCAGTAGAAATTTGCAAGGACGCGCTGAAAGCCGCCCAATACGGCGGATATGATGTACTACTAATTGATACCGCGGGAAGGCTCCATGTTGATACCGAGCTAATGGAGGAGTTGAAAAACATTAAGGCTGAGATAAGTCCCCATGAAATTCTGCTCGTCGCAGATGCCATGACGGGTCAGGATGCAGTAAATGTTGCGACGAGCTTTAATGAGGCTCTTGATATCAGTGGAACTATTCTTACAAAGATCGATGGTGACGCAAGGGGCGGGGCCGCATTATCAATCAAATCTGTTACTGGGAAGCCAATAAAGTATTTTGGTACGGGAGAGAAACTCGACGCGCTGGA
Source organism: Thermodesulfobacteriota bacterium (assembly GCA_049682815.1). GTDB lineage: Bacteria > Desulfobacterota_D > UBA1144 > Nemesobacterales > CSP1-2 > DASWID01. Next base: position 16,367 of record JBAUII010000114.1, read on the forward strand.
GGTTTTTCATCCTGAAAGAATAGCATCTCGAATCCTGGGTATGGGCGATATGCTCAGTTTCATTGAAAAAGCTCAGGCGGCGTTTGAGGAGAAGCAGGCTCAAGAGATGGCGAAGAAAATTCTCAAGAAGGAGTTCTCACTTGAGGATTTTCGAGAGGCTATGCTTGCTATGGGTAAGCTGGGTTCGATCGAAAGCATGGCGGATATGATTCCTGGAGTGAAAAAAATTACTAGAAACCCCGGAGCTATGGAGATGGCCGACAAGGAAATAAAAAAGACGATCGCCATTATCAATTCTATGACACCTGAGGAAAGGCTAAATCATACAATTCTAAACGGCAGCAGACGTAAGAGAATTGCAAAGGGTAGTGGCACTCGTGTAGAGGATGTAAACCGGATGATTAAAAATTATATGCAAATGCGTGGTATGATGAAAAACATGGGTAAGATGGGTAGTCTTGCTAAGAGACTGATGAGAGTTGTTTAAAAATACTCAGTTAGCCTAAATTTCCCCAAGTTACATGAATCAAGGAGGTTAATAAGTTTGGTTAGAATTAGACTTATGAGGTTGGGTTCAAATAAGAAGCCATTTTACAGAATAGTAGTCGCAGACGCTCGTTCACCAAGGGATGGCAAATTCCTTGAAATTTTAGGGTCTTACGATCCAAGAAAGACCCCTCATCTACTAGACGTAAACACAGAGAGGGTAAAGAATTGGCTAGCTAATGGTGCTAAACCTACAAACAGGGTGGAGAAATTACTTTCGAAGCTCATGCAGTGATGATTGTGATTATTAAGGTTATGCTTTGAGACGAATTCAGTTATAAAGCAGGAGGTAATTGAAATGGATAAACTTAAGGAGCTCGTTATTCACATAGCGCAATCACTTGTAGATTTCCCTGAGCAAGTAGAGGTAAAGGAAGTAGCTGGTGAGCAGACGGCAGTATTGGAACTGAAAGTAGCACAAGAGGATCTTGGCAAGATAATTGGTAAACAGGGAAAGACAGCCAAGGCCATACGGACGATACTCGGCGCAGCAGCTGCAAAGTTGAGAAAACGCGCCGTGTTGGAGATTCTTGAATAAAAATAGCTGCCTAAATGTGAATGAACTATTACCTCTTGGAAAAATTTCAAAACCCCACGGTTTAAATGGTGAGGTGAGGGTTTTTTTATACAGCGGGAATGTAGATAGTATTACTAGGGTAGATAGGTTATTTATTTCCAAGAAAGAAGATGAAAAACCCGTAGAATTAAAGATTTCCAATTTAAGAATTCAGAATAAAATAACCATAATCAAGCTTGAGGGAGTTAATACAATTGAAGAAGCCTCGGAGCTTCGAGGTTTAACTGTAATGGTTGACAAATGCGACCTCCCTGAACCAAAAGAAGATGAATACTACTGGTTTCAACTAATTGGACTTAATGTTGTTACGATAGAAGGGAATTTTATAGGCACCGTTAAAGACTTAGTTGACAGAGAGCCGCAGGCCTTGTTAGTAGTCGAGAATGATAAGAAGGAATTTCTGATACCGATGGTTGATACTATTATACAAGGGGTTAAGCTTGAAGGATCGGAAGTGATAATCACACCTATAGAAGGCCTTCTTGATTGAAACCTTAATCTATTTAAAATTCCCGTCCCAACTGTGAGAAAGATGGAGTTCGACGTAATCACAATCTTTCCCCAATTCTTTGATTCGCTCTTTTCCTTTGGAATCCTTAAAAGGGCACAGGAACGAGGCATCATAAAAATTAATACGCACGACCTAAGGAACTATACTAGGGACAAGCGAAAATCAGTTGATGACAGACCCTATGGTGGTGGTGGCGGCATGGTATTCAGGCCGACTCCTTTAGCCAGAGCCATAGAGTCAATAAAGAATGAAGACTTGAAATCGGTTGTACTGCTCACAACGCCCCAAGGGAAAGTTTTCTCAGACACGATAGCTAAGGAGCTGTCTGAGTTTGACCAGGTAATCATTATATGCGGACGATATGAAGGCATCGACGAGAGAATAAGGGAAAAGTATGTTGACAGAGAAATATCGATTGGTGATTATGTACTTTCAGGAGGTGAGTATGCCGCGTCAGTGATAATAGACGCTATATCTAGATTTGTCACGGGCGTACTAGGAAATAAGTTGTCCGCCTATCACGATTCGTTCAATGAGAGCTTACTCGAGCATCCTCAGTATACCCGGCCTTATGTTTTTAGAGGGAAAAGAGTACCTCGGGTTCTACTCAGTGGAAATCATACGGCAATAAAGAAGTGGAGAAGGCTGGAAAGCCTAAAAAGAACCCTCTCTCGAAAGCCATATCTTATTGACAGGTCTAACCTGACATTTGAAGAAATAAAGCAATTAGAGATGGTCATAGATAAAGATCCTCGGCGTACAAAAGTCTACGTTGCATTAGTTCATTATCCCGTATACAATAACAGGTTTAAAAAGATAACCACGGCATTCACGAATCTTGATGTTCATGATATGTCGAGGGTATGCAAAACCTATGGTGTGAAGGGTTTTTATTTAGTACAACCTGTCTACGAACAGCAAAAATTAGTTGAAGCGGTTCTAAACCATTGGATCAAAGGGCCGGGCTCTTCATTCAACCCCACGAGGACTGACGCTTTAAGACTAGTTTCGATAAAGAGTTCGATTGAGGAAGCCATCGATCAGGTTGAAAAACAAGAAGGATTGAAACCGAAATTGGTAGTAACGGATGCTAGGCATAGAAATTCTATGATTGGTTATCAGGAACTCAGAGAAAAAATACAAAAGGGAACTGAGCCATATTTAATACTATTTGGCACAGGATGGGGTATAGTTAAAGAAGTCTTAGAGAGTGCGGATTACGTCCTTAAACCAATCTTAGGCTATACGAGTTACAATCATCTTCCGGTTAGGGGCGCCGCGGCAATTGTCTTGGATAGATTACTATCGATCTAGATATCAATAGGGAGAGTTTAAATGAACGTTATAGATGAACTTGAGAAGCCACTGTTACGGGGTGACTTGGCAAAATTTCGCCCTGGAGACACAATAGCAGTCCATTACAAAATCAAAGAAGGCGAAAGGGAAAGAATTCAGATTTTTGAGGGTGTGGTAATCGCAAAAAAGGGCGGTGGTTTAAGGGAAACGTTTACAGTCCGGAAGGTTTCTTATGGGGTTGGTGTCGAGAGAATTTTCCCGCTCCATTCTCCACTTATAGAGAAAATTAAAATCAAGAGAAAGGGAAAGGTTAGACGGGCAAAGCTATATTATCTCAGGGGAAGATCGAAAAAGGCAAGCAGAATAAAAGAAAGTACAACATTTGAAGAAAAACGAGTTTCCAATAATCGATCTGAAGAGTAGTCGGACTATATTTTCTTACAAATGTTATTGTGTATTAGGCTAATACCTGGTTTCTTATGACCCTTGATAACAAATAAGAATCAAAAGGCAGTATCAATATGAGCCCTACTGTGGTTTGCAATACCCTTGTCACGTTTTTAGCTTCTTCATAACGTGAACCATTCTCTGAATAGCTGTATATAAGGAAAACACTAATAGCAATATCAATGCAAACTTTAGTGAGATATCTCGAGGATTGTATCCAATCGCTGAGGAAAATAAATTCACAAAAAAGTTTAATATTGAAAAGAGACCTAAATATACGACTCGTTCTGTTCTTTGCATTACCCCGACCTCACATTCAATCCCAAGACCTTCTGCCCTCGCGCGTGTATAGCTGACCATCATTGTTGAGACTAGAATGAAGAAAACGACATACGAAAAGATGGTCCCCTGAAAGTAACTCAACAAACCAAGGTATATAAAAGCCTCAGAAAATCTGTCCAGACAGGAATCGAAAAAAGCACCGTGTTTACTGGATAAACCCTGAGCCCTTGCCACGCGTCCATCAAATATATCGAATGTAGAGCCAGCTAACAGCAAAATTCCCGCTATCAACGCCCAACCGAAATGAAAGGATATCCCGGTAAGGATTGAAACCAACAAAGTTGTAATGGTGAGTACGTTTGGGTGAATTTTCTTTTCAATAAGATAATCCTCTATTGGGCGTATTAAAATTATCCACCAATTCTTAATTCCACTTCCTAAGAGGCTCGTGGAAGTCGGTTCTTTCCCACCCTTTGATCTATCGACTACTTCTTCGGGAACGGACATAATAAAAGAGGCCCCTTTACTTTTACTAGAGTTTAACTCTACAAATTTTCAATCATACGAGATCTCGCTAATCGTTCATGGTGATATATACCGATTTTATATTGGGTTCTAACCTCTTGAGGTTTTCACCATAAAGATAAGCCTTATCCCTTGTACCAAAAGTGCCTATCCTAACCCTGTAACTGGCACCATAGCCAGGTATTACAACCCTCTTGATGAAGGCTGGATACCGTTTATGTTTTAGGGAACTCAAGAATTGTACTGCCGCTTTCTCCTCGAGGAACGAACCTACTTGGACGGTGTATTTCCCTTCCGAGTCAATCGGAGGCAGTGATGTTAATTCCTTGGGTCTATTGTTAATTTCTGCTTTATGACCCCCTGTTTGATCTTGAGTGTCTGACGATGTTGGATCTTTATGGACGGATTCCGCAACAACAGCATTGTCATCTATTTCGGTTGACGCAGAGCGGGTCGATTGAGGAGTTGACTCATCCGTTGTTGTTTCCTCAATTTTGCTATCGACTCCCGACGCTTTTTCATTTTCATTCGGAAACTTGCGGTCCTCAGTACCAATTCCATTGCCGTTTATTGTCTCTGTTTCCTCGGAAAGGAAAGTTTTTTGATCATCCTCTATTATATTCCCCCCAGTACCGGATTCTATGTCAATATTCTTCGATACATCGTCTAAACTGCTATCCCTGGACTGACCTATCTGTTTTCCCACTATTACTCCTAAACTGAAAGAAAAGGCAAAAAAGATCAAAAAGCCCAAGAAAAAGTAGATGATCTGTTTGTTTCCGGGATTTTTCGACAAGTCACTCATATTATTACATTCTCTCAGGTGCGTTGACTCCTAGCAATCTCAGACCATTTGACAGGACCGTCTTGATACAGCCAATAAAAAACAATCTGGCACTGCTTAACTCCGGACTGTCGGTAATTATTCTACACTTGTTGTAATAAACATGAAAATCGGAGGCTATGTTTTGCAAGTAAAAAGCAATTTTGTGGGGAGAAAGAGACAACGCACTATCCATTATTACTTCTGGAAACTGGAGTAGCTTATTTGCGATATCAATCTCGTCAGGATGAACTAGTAGTTTCAAAAACACGCTTGAAGGGCGTCCCCTCCTCGCCAATGCATTTTCAAATACACTACCAATTCGAGCATGTGCATATTGAACATAATAAACCGGATTTTCACTAGATTGTTTCTTCGCTAAGTCAAGATCAAAATCAAGGTGACTGTCTGAACTTCTCATAAGTAGAAAGAACCTTGTAACATCGCGACCTACCTCTTTTACGACATCACGCATGGTAACATAGCTACCAGATCGTTTTGACATTGACTCCTCCTTACCCTCGGCCAACAGTCTAACAAACTGAATTAATACTACCCTAAGATAAGAATCATCAAACCCTAGGGCCCTCATCGCTGCCTTGATACGATTCACATGGCCATGGTGATCAGCGCCCCAGACATTTATCAATTTACCGAATCCCCTCTTCATCTTGTCATAATGATATGCAATATCAGAAATGAAATATGTATAACTCCCGTCTTTCTTTACAAGAACCCAGTCTTGTGAATCACCAAATTTAGATGCCTCGAACCAAATAGCGCCATCCTTATGACTTATCACTCCTCTCTCATCGAGTTTATTTAGAATTATGTCTATCAAATTTTCATTACCTTGGTTACGGATCGGACTATACAAATTGTCACTCTCGCTATACCATGTATCAAATGAGACACCAATTAGTTCGAGGTCTTCCCTTATTTCCTCCAATAGTATGCGCTTTGCATGATCCTTACAAAACTCGATAGATTCCTGCTTGTTTGATTTATCTACCAGAAGAGCATCACCCTTCTCGTTTCTTATTCTTAGGGCTATTTCTTTTATATAGTCTCCCTGGTACCCGTCCTCTAAGCGCTCATTCTTGATACCAAATGATTCCTCATATTTTCGATAAACGGAGTGGCCAAGAAGCTCGATCTGCCTTCCGGCATCGTTAATGAAAAATTCCCTCGTAACATTATAACCGATGGCATTTAAGAGATTTGATATTGCGTCTCCGACGCAAGCGTTGCGGGCATGACCCATGTGAAGATATCCGGTAGGATTTGCACTAACAAATTCTACGAGCACACTTTCCCCTTTGCCCAGTGTTGAAAGGCCATAGCCTCCTCCAAGCCTCTCGATTTCAGTCAATTTACTTATAATCGCAAGTTCTTTGATGAAGAAGTTTATGAAACCGGCGCCCGCAATTTCCACCCTCTTGAAAAGGCTTTTCTTGTCTTCAGGGAGATTTTTAATGATCAGCTCTGCAACTTCGCGTGGATTTTTTGCTACATTTTTTGCTAATATCAAAGCGATATTAGTCGAAAAGTCACCGAATTCTCTTTTCTTAGGAATATCTATCTCTATCCTGCAATCCATTTGCTCGATATCTAGACCTAGATTGTCTAAAGACTTGTGGACTGCTTCTCTTATTTCCTCTTTCATCAGTTCTTTAAAAATACACCTTAATTTGCAAGTTACAATTCTTAGGTAGAAGTAGAATGAATGCTACGGAAAGAAGATTTAATAACTAAAAGGTTAGAGATTCAGGACTTAGATGAGTCGTGTCATTTTGAAGATCGATCTTGAAGCTCCCTTTATTTATACTTACGACATTCTTTGATGCGGCTTTAATCTTGAAATTAAAAAAGTCTCTTAGTCCGATTCCCTTGAATTTGCACAGGAGAGTAATAATCGTAAAATTGTGGCTTACAGCCACGACATTCTCGTTATGATGTATCTTAATTATTCTCTGAACGCTCTTCCAAGCCCTTTCCTGAACCTCTATCAGCGTTTCACCCCCGGGTATTCTCACAGATTCAGGGTCCTTCCTCCATTCGGTGAGCAATTCTGAATATAATTCCCTAATTTCAATAAATGAGAGTCCTTCAAAATTACCCTGATTCATTTCTCTTAAATCAGGATCAACATTTATCGAAAGATTATGAAATTTAGCTATTTCGACAGCGGTATCTTTGGCCCTTCTGAGGTCACTGGAATAGACAGCAGATATCTCTTCACTCTTTAGTGACTGTGCCAATTCCTTAATCTGTCTTCTTCCATTCTGGTTTAGCTCGATGTCCGAAAATCCCTGGCATTTTTGAGTTAAATTCCAATTTGTCTCACCGTGACGAATAAGAATTAGATTTATTATCTTCAAACCTCCTTTCCAATAATAATTACCTCATTATTATAATTGATAACACGTGAGTTTTACATCTAAGATGGATCATTTGTAAAAGGTATTAAGAAGCCAACGGTTTTAGCCTGTTCCATCAGCTCAGGAGGCGGAGGAGTGAGCGGGGCTGACTTATATAATGCCTTAATGCATAAATCATCAAATGCTGGATTACCGGAAGACTCATTGACTCTCACGTCATAAACCTTCCCACTTTCATTGATTTTGAAGAAGATAAACGCTTCTAATTTTCCATCCGTCGGTATATTTGGGGGGATCTTATAATGTTGTCTTATTTCATTACGAATTCTCTCCAGGAACAAATTGGTTACTACTGCGTTGGTTCCTCCACCAAGTGGACTTCCACCCATTTGGCCTCTCCCGCTTGTGGTGTTGGCTTTTGCTACTACTTTTTCATCCGCAACCCCTTGTTTTTTCTGAAGTTCCTCTAATACACCTCGTCTCTCTTCCGCTCTAACATCTTCTTGAATGTCTTTTAATACCCTTGATTTTGCATTCTCTAATTCAGGTTTTTCTGTTTTTTTCGTTGCCTGCGTCTTCTTTACCTCAGGGGATTTTGTCGCTTTTGGCTCTTTCTCAGCCTTTTTCACCTCTTTCTTTGTTTCTAATGCCACCACATTTTTATCCTCAGGCTCCTTCTTTTTCTCTTCTTCTTTTTTAGGCTCTTCCTTCTTTTCTTCCTTTTTTACAGCTTTCGGAGGTGGTTTTATTTCCCTTTCCGCCTTTTTTGGTTCAACCATCGGTTTTACGACTTCTTTCAGCTTTTCTTTATTTGACTCATCCTTTGGCTCCTCGACTACCTTTTTTTCTTCTGTCTTAGGTTGTTTTTGAACTTCCTTCTTTACTTGAGGGACTTTAATTTCTCTGCTGCTCTCTGCCTCAGTTAATTCTGTAAGGGATACCAGTCTTCCCTCGATGAAATTCGGTTGGGCTGAATAATTAGAAGTGCCAAATCCCCAGAACATAATCAGTAGGAAGACAAATACGTGAAATGCTACGGATAGAACTACGCCCCAAAACCAATTAATACCACCACTGGTACCGCCGTTAGGTAAACTCATTTATAATCTGTTCTGAATTGGAAGTTATTAGACGAGGGTGGCTCAGTAATAAGACCTATTTTATTTATACCAGCCTTTTTAATCTCAGCCATTACTTCCATGACCGTACCATAAGGTACATTAGAATCTGCTCTTAGAAATACATCTTCTTCCTCCAATTCCTTGCCCTTGTTTCTAATAAGTGACCTAATTTCCAGCTTTAACTCAGAGAGCGAGTATCTCTTCTTTTCTATGTAAATCTCTCCATTCTCGTTCAGGGTAACAACTATCTTTTTTTCCCTTTCAGCCGCTGGCATGGGTCTCGATTCAACCTTTGGGAGGTTGATTTCGACACCCTGGTACAAGATGGGAGCTGTAACCATGAAAATTACTAGAAGAACGAGCATAACGTCCACAAAAGGAGTGACGTTTATTTCAGAAAGAACAGAACGTCCATTATTATTGCCGCTTATAGCCATAGATTAATAACCTATATCTTCTTAAGATATCTATCAACTATGTTTAGAAACTCGGAGGAAAAATTCTCCATTTCGACGTCGATTCTCTTAACCTTATTTATAAAATAATTATACGCGACAACAGCCGGAATTGCAGCAGCGAGACCAATTGCCGTCGCAATCAATGCCTCGGCGATACCTGGAGCTACTGCTTGAAGAGTTGGAACATCGGCACGGCTGGCAAGTCCTATAAAAGCCGTCATAATTCCCCATACAGTACCAAAGAGTCCTATAAAAGGAGCCGTAGTCCCAGTCGTTGCAAGAAAAATGAGCGAGCTCTCAAGCCTGGATACCTCGGCAGACATTTCCTTTTTTAAAATCCTTTCAACCAGTTCCACTACGCCTAGATCCGCCGCAATTACCATTTCTGGATTGTTCTGGGATTCTGGATTTCTTACTGCACCCCCGGTTCCGGATCTCCTGATTTTAAGAAGCTCTTCATACCCTGACCTGAAAAGATTTGCTATCGGACCTTTTAAGTGTTTAGTTGACTGGTAGAGATTACTGAAGTTTCCGCTCGAATTGTAAAGATCCAAAAATTTTTCAGATCTTTTCATAGCTTTCCTGAGCATAAAATGCTTTGAAAAAATAATTGCCCAGGAGATTATCGACATTAGCAATAGCAAAAAGAGCACAACTTTAACAACTGGACCGGCCGATGATATGAGTCCAAATACCCTTACTTCCTTCATCTCTACAACCTCGGCAGTCTGCAGCACAATATATAACCAATTAATCATCTTTTATTTACCAACTTGTTTTAGGGATTTGCGGATTTCCATGGATAATTAGGTGGAAATTTTAAGCAAGAAATTTCATACATGTTCAATACATTTTTCCATACAAAAATACCAAAATCAAATTTATACCTGTCAATGCATTTAGGTTATTTACTGCGACCTAACCAGGTGGCTTCGGACAAGGGTCTCTTATTCCATTTAGATTTAGGATAATGAGATGGGAGACTAATTATGAAGACCATCTTATAATTGCCACACAAAACTGAAGTGGGGGGGGTGGTAATTAAATCCCTAGAAAGTGGTTGAAATCATATGCTACTACGGACTTGTGGAGATATAAATATGTTCCAATAGTATTTTCGAATGGCTCCCAGGTGTGCAATTTCAAAGTTAATTACATACCGAGCTTAAGATCACCGTTACAATTTAATAAGATCTTCCTGTTGGGGAGGACTTTAGTCTTCCATTCAGTGTGGTCTCCCGAATGTTCGCTACATAGGAGTTGTGAGATCAAGCTCTATCGGTGATAGATAGGTACGATGAATTATTAATCCGAGGTTGGAAGACCTCGACTATCGGTAAAATAGATTAATTCATTCTATCATGTGAACGCTATCCGATCCCTTAAAAGCCTGACCTGAAAAAGTCTCTCCAACGATTCTCGCCTCCATGGAATCGCAGTCTAAATTGCTATCACCCATTAGGAAATGAAATACCAGGTCGGTATAACCGTTTCCGTCTACATCCTCCTCGTGTCGTCGAAGCTCCCCAGTTTTATCTCTTACATGAGTCTCACATGCACCTTCGAATGACACGGTGGTGTGATCAACCGTAGTTGCGTCGAATACCTCTGTTGCAAGAATAGCCACCGGTATCACTCCCCTTATATTATTACAGTTGATAAGATTAGGATCGATACCAGGCTTTACATCTATGTCTACTTCTAAAACGGAATCACAGATATTGTCCGAGGCGGGAGAGGGATCCGTCTGGACGTAGTGGTCCGTGTTACGCACTCCACCCGTTCCGTTCTGGCAGCGTGAATTGGAATGGTTATCTTTAGCGCCGCCGCCATCTTCATCTACCTGAGGCTGGCCATCATTCAACAATACCAATAATCCAGGATCATCATCGTCGTTCGTGTCGTAGACAATTGCATCGATCAGATTCTCTGTCGTCACTTGGGTACCATTCGGAAAGTCGTTGTCATCGCCGATATACAGGGCCATGGCATCAGCCCCATTCTGAATACCGCCGAATATTATATCGGGGTCAGGCGAAACTCCACTCTGGCCAATTAGAAAGTATCCATTTTCATCTGTTGTCAAACCACCCAGATCAAGGGCGGCATAGGACGTGTCAGTGATGCCATTGTAGAAAACAACAACCAATGCCGTCAAATCGGTGTTTCCAATTCCGCCATCGTACAGTTCGACGAATTCGAGCATGTCGGTTCCAGGCGTGTCAGAGTCAATTTCATTAATGATAATGTTATCAAACGTATTACCGGAAGCGGATGATGATTCGAAAATTGAAGATGCCAAAGTAATATATATTAATAGCGTAAGTAACGATTTATAATCAAACATATGTCGTCTAATGGGATTCTTACTCATTTCTCTATTCGTGCTTGTCGACCTCCTTAGAAAATCTCGTCCTGATCGTGGAACAATCGAAAATCCACACTAATTGGGAAGTATACGGCTACTTTTGAGAAATTGTTGAGAACATTTTTTATGTTAGTTCAATAAGTTGTGTAAATACATTTTTAGCGAGGTCTCTTATGAAACGATCTATAACTATCATTTTTGCTGTATTATTAATCACTCTATTTTTTTTCAATTCTGCTCCATCTGCCAGGGAAGATAAGTACCAGGTCGTTATTGAGGAAAGCTTTTATGTTGTTAGTCCTGAGAATCAAGATAAGTTTTTAGAAATTTATAAAGAAAAAGTCTATCCGTTCTGGAGCGAAGTGAATAAAATGGGTTTAATCGATGGAGATATTAAGATGTATTCACAGAGAATTCACACCCGTGATCCTAAATGGACCTACAAGTCTGTAGTGAGATTTAAAAATTACGATGCAATAGACACGTGGCTTCAGAAACGGGACAAGGTATATAATCAGCTATTTCCGAATGCCGGTGGATACAAAGATGTCAGTAAAGAAATTTCAATAATAACCGAAGAGCACTGGGATGAGCTGATAAGAGAGATTCCCTTGAAACAGTAGGGGTGTTCAAGTAAACACCCCTACAAAATTATTCTAATCTTTAAAAAGACCCTTTTGTTTATGGGGGGATGGGAAGTTCAGGTGTGAGTATGCCAGTGGCGTTGCCATTCTTCCACGTGGGGTTTTTGCAAGGAATCCCTGACGTATCAAGAACGGCTCATATACCTCTTCAATAGTATCTTTATCCTCACTTATGGCGGCTGAGATAGTCTCGATTCCAACAGGCCCCCCGTTAAATTTTTCGGTGATGGCTAGGAGTATTGCACGGTCAACATTATCAAGGCCGACAGAGTCAACTTCGAACATATTGAGTGCGTTTCTCGCCACTTCCTGATTGATAATACCGTCAGCTTTCACCTCGGCAAAATCTCGTACCCTCTTCAGCAACCTGTTCGCAATTCTGGGCGTTCCTCTTGCCCTGCAGGCAATTTCAGACTCGCCGTCACCCGTAGTTTCGACGCCAAGAATTCCAGCAGACCTCCTGATTATACTCCCAAGTTCAGGAGAATCATAATAGTCAAGCCTCAAATTTACCCCAAAGCGGGATCTCAGGGGAGATGTTATAAGACCGGTTCTTGTAGTTGCGCCTATCAAAGTAAATCGATTAACAGTGACTTTCATTGACCTGGCTGTTGGTCCTTCCCCGATCATAAGATCAATCTTATAATCCTCCATAGCCGAATATAAATACTCCTCTACAATACGGTTAAGTCTGTGAATTTCATCAATAAACAACACATCTCTTTCATCTAAATTGGTAAGAATAGATGCGAGATCAGCAACCCTCTCTATCACGGGACCTGAAGTTGCATGTATTTTCACGCCCAGTTCATTAGCCATAATATGAGCCAGCGTTGTCTTTCCGAGCCCCGGGGGTCCATAGAGAAGAACGTGGTCGAGCGCTTCTTTTCTACGTTTTGCTGCCTCAATGAAAATATCAACTTTCTCTTTTACCTTGCTCTGTCCTAAAAACTCGCTCAAAATCCTTGGTCTGAGATTCGGGTCATAGATCGAATCTTCTTCCTGAGTTTTTGGATTTACAATTCGTTCTTCCATATCCGGTGTATATAAAGTTAAGATTATTTGAGTCCGAACTCAGTTACTGATCAAGAATTTAAAATCCGGCAATAACCATCAATCCTTTCGCATTACCTTTAATGATTCTCTCAAAGCAATCTCTATATCCTTTTCTTTTCCCGCTATCTCTTCAATTTTTATAATCTGCTCATCTATTTCGATCTTTGTATATCCTAGATTAAGTAGTGCGGAGATTACGTCATCCAGGTTTCCATTATTATGATGATACTTTTGGAGGAGTCTAATGCTTGAGATCTTATCTTTTAGTTCGGTCATAAGTCTTGATGCGAGCTTTGGTCCAACGCCAGGTATCTTTCTTCTTGTCAGATCACCAGAAGAAATTGCTGAAACCAGTTCCGGAGGGGAAATATTAGAAAGAATGTTTGTTGCCCCTTTAGGCCCTACGCCAGAGACACCCAGTAATAAGGTGAAGATCCTTTTTTCGTCTTCTGTGAGAAAACCGAGAAGCTCTATACTGTCCTCCTTCACGTGGGTGTAAATTTTTAACTCAGTCTCACGACCCGCGTCTGGGAGACGGTAATATGTAGAGAGCGGGACTGTAACTCCGTAACCCACTCCATGAACGTCTATAACGATCTTTCCTATTGATTTCTCTGCGATTATGCCTCTAAGAAGGGAGATCATTTATCGAAAAACGCCTCCTCCTTCTCCTAGACCTTAGAACCTCAATCCCGAGTCTCTGTTTCTTCTCAGATAAATTGATGTGGCAAAGTGCTATCGCAATTGCATCCGACACGTCTGTCCACTCCCATCTATTAATTCCGAAAATTGTTGAAATCATCTTCTGAACTTCGATTTTTTTCGCTCTTCCTCGACCAGTGACGGCAAGTTTTACTTCGGTTGGAGCATATTCGTGAACCGATAAGCCTGAAAAAGCAGCCGCCAGGTATGCAACACCCCTTGCCTCCCCTAACTTAATTGCACTTTTGGCATTTTTGGCGAAAAAAAGACCTTCAATGGACATAGCGTCGGGAGCAAATTCCCGTATCACCTGCACCAGACCTTCATGAATGGTCTTCAATTTGAAAGTAATAGAATTGCCAGACGTAGGGACTATAGCGCCACTTGTAACATGTGTTAGACTTCCGTTTATACTGTCCACTATCCCGAATCCACAAACCCTGGTTCCAGGGTCTACGCCAATTACTCTCATCAATGTTATCCCAACGCTTCCAAGAGTTCATCTTCGATATCAAAATTTGAGTAGACATTTTGAACGTCGTCGCTATCATCTAGTGCTTCCATAAGACGCACCATATGCTCAGCATCTTTGCCTTCGATCCTAACATTAGTCTGCGGTATCATGGTAATCTCTGCCGATAAGTACTTGAGTCCTTTCTTGTCAATTTCTGCCTTAACATTTTCAAAAATCTCAGTATTCGTGATAACAATTAGCTCACTATCCTCAGTCCGTACGTCTTCTGCTCCTGCATCTATAGCAATCTCAAAAATCTTATCTTCATCAACGCTTTTTTTGTCGAAAGAAATCCTTCCCTTCGTATCGAATATCCACGCGACGCAACCGCTTTCGCCAAGACTTCCGCCATACTTCGTGAATATCCTTCTAATCTCAGAAACAGTACGATTTTTATTATCCGTCATGACATGAATATAAACGGCGCTTCCGCCCGGGCCGTAGCCCTCGTAATAGGTTTCATGAATTTCTTCGGAAGCTCCCTTTCCGGTACCACGGCTGATGGCTCGTTCTATGGTGTCGCCAGGCATGTTATTGTTCCTCGCAGCGGAGATAGCTGTTCTAAGCCTAGAATTGGATTCGGGATCACCTCCGCCCTGCCTAGCGGCAATCGTGATTTCCCTGATTAACTTTGTGAAAATTTTCCCGCGCTTGGCATCAACTGCTGCCTTTCTGTGTTTTATATTTGCCCATTTGGAATGACCTGACATATGTTCTCACACCTTTTATCGTTAAAATGATCTTGCTTTAGTTAATTATTTTATAGGAATACCAAATAAGTAGCAATATCTACTTCGGGATTTCTAATTACTTTAAAGACTCTTCAAAAGTTACGCTGATTAGCTGGCTTCCGGTGATCGAAGTAGAAATCATGGTAATAGGGTGTCCGGAATTAATTTCCCTAACTGATAGGGTGCTTACAGGAAGGGAATATTTTTGCCCCTCTACGGGCTGAAAGGTAAACTTGACCTTAGCTTCATCGGGAAGGCCGAAGATCTGGGCCTTGATAGGAACATTCTTTCCTACTTGAGTATCGGGTATTAGTAATTCACAACCCCAAGCATTGATATCAGAGTTAACGAAACTACCATCCTCATCCTTAAGGCTGTATCTGAGCTTTCCTTCCTTACGGATTACCGTTGATGGTAAATTCTCGAACTTTACCGCCATCTGATTGTTTGTTAGAGCTATTATATCACCATTTATGAATTTATTATCTTTAAAGTCGAATACGCCTATCTCAAATTTACTCGGACTATTCACGTTAATGTCCTTGAATAAAATAGTCGAGCTTAGTTGGCCAAACGCTACTTTAGGCTTTGTAATTGTTTTTAGCTCATTATCATTGAGATTGAGATCCTTTTCTACGCCTGACCTCGATATACTTATGCTGCCTTCCTCACCGGTGACGTTCAAACCTACGAGATTTGACATGGATTGTGGGACAAGAACTACTGGCCAGAGGTCCTTGGTTTGATTGAATTTGATTTCACTTTTACTTGAACTGGAATTGCGTGTTCCAAGAGGTGTTATCGATATGATTTTTCCGATGTGCTTTGGATTTAGATAAATTTCTCCTGAAATTGAGGTTAAAAGAATCTCCGTCGATAGAAGCAGGCGTGAACGGGTTTGCACGTTTGATCCGTTACCTTTTTCTCCCTCGGCCAGTAAACTCTGCTTCGTACTATTATCGTCGAAATTATTTGAACTCTCAAACACAGAGCCATGAGCCGGCCTTATGCCTACCGAGGAAAGAACTAAGAGTGTACAGTAAATCAAATACGTCGCTGAATAGGTTTTAATTGTCATCAATTCTCAATTGGATAATTGCAATAAATCTTAGTCTTATGTATAATTTAATTATAACACAAAATTAATTTTTACTATTTGCTTCTAACAGTATAAGATTTTGTGCGATACCTAATTCGAGCATAGCAATATTTAGCCCTTGATTAAATTCCACTTGACAAATCGTATTATTAGCGTGCATAATATTAATCACATAGCTAAATGCAACTCTCGAAGGACCATTAAACTATTTCCTCTATATTGAGTCGAGATCTTTTATCCTAAGATTTATTATTGAATCGAGAACATAAATATTTATGGCAAGAGCTTCGAAAGCGCAACAATCCACCGAAGAAAAAGTGCTAGAAGGATCCGAGTCTCATTTCCTTAACTTAAATGAGCTAAGGGATAGGAGAACTTCAGATTTAATGAAGATGGCACGGGAGCTACATATCGAAGAAACAACTAGAATGTCAAAACAAGATCTTATATATGCGGTCTTAAGGGCCCAGAGCGAGAAGGAGGGGATGATATACGCCGAGGGTGTTCTCGAAATACTTTCGGAAGGTTACGGTTTTTTGAGATCGCCAAAATACAGTTATCTTCCCGGTCCTGATGACATTTACGTCTCAAAATCACAGATCCGCTCATTTAATCTCAAGACAGGTGACACCGTTGGTGGCCAGGTCCGCCTTCCTAGAGAGGGAGAGAAGAACCTTGCGCTTTTGAAAATTGAGCAAGTAAACCAAGATTCACTTGAATCATGCAAGGACAGGGTTCCCTTCGAGGGGCTCGTCCCGCTTCACCCTGATGAGAAAATTAACCTAGAGTATGACCCCAACGAATTTTGCTCAAGAGTAATGGATCTATTTGTACCTGTGGGTAAAGGTCAAAGGGGCGTCCTAGTCGCGCCGCCAAGAACTGGAAAAACCATTCTTCTTCAGAGAATCGCAAA
>JBAUII010000115.1:0-14164 GCA_049682815.1 Thermodesulfobacteriota bacterium
ATATAGTGACATTTCAGCCCCTCCTTGTTGATTAAGATTCATTAAGAATATCCCACCACTGGTGGGTTATTCGAGGGGCTGGCTAGATGATTATCAAATCTTACTTTCAAAGTTTTACCCACCCACATCAAACACAAACTGGGATTTAGGAAGTGGTTAGTGTTTTATAAAACTTAGATTACGCCTGCAAGGCTAAATCCTCAAAAGAAGTCAGGGTCAGGCTTTGTTTATTTGCTTATTTGGTTGTCAAGCCCTTTTCTCATGCCCCGCTTTTGGTCCCGTATGGCTTTGTCGGAGTATGAAAAAGAGCATGGAGTCTTTCCTTAACCTAATACCTTTTTCCTCCCCAACTGTTTCTGGGGTACGACTAGTGTTGGACTTTCAACTCAATTGGGATCTAATGATCCCCACTACGTATTACAAAGTGAAAGCATATCGAATTGTTTGACAATTTCTAGGGAGGTCGTTAGACTAGTCTAAAACTAGTCTGAGGAATACCTTATGGAAACTATAGGAGCGTATGAGGCTAAAACACATTTACCCAAATTACTCGAAAGAGTAATTAAGGGGGAACGGTTTGTCATTACAAAACATGGAGTGCCAGTGGCTATATTGCAGCCTGCTGAAGCTTTAAGAAAAGCTGATCGCAAAGTTATCATCTCTGAGTTACGTAAGTTTCGTGAGAAGCACGTGCTCAGGGGTCTTACGATCCGTGAAATGATCGAGGCAGGTAGGCGATAATTGGCTGGAAGTTTTGTTATCGACAATTCCGTGGTCATGTCATGGTGTTTTAAGGATGAGTCCAATAAATACGCCGACATTGTTTTGGACAGTTTACAGAAATCAAATGCCGTCGTTCCTCCTGTTTGGCCATTGGAAGTTGTAAACGTTTTGTTAGTAGCTGAACGCACGAAACGTCTAAGCGAAGCCGATAGTATGCGATTTTTGACGCTTTTAAATCAGTTACCCATTACAGTGGAGGAAGGGCAATCAGAAGAGATGATGTTAAGAACCCTTACATTAGCGCGAGAGTATAGGCTCTCAAGTTACGATGCTTCATATCTTGATCTTGCAATGAGAAAAGGACTTCCAATCGCTACTTTAGATAAAGGCTTAAGAGCAGCAGCCCAGAAAACTGAGGTACCGATATTTAGGCATAGAGCATAAACGTGGTGGGGGTCATGCGGGTCAGGCTTTGTTTATTTGCTCATTCGTCTGTCAAGCCCCATTAATTTATGGAGGACCTCCGCTACATCTATATCATAAGACGATCCACGAATATCCTGAATACCCTTAATACTTTGCAAGTTACCGCTCTTAATCTGCCTTTAGAACTTCTTTGTCCTGATACAAAGAAGCAACCCTTCGATAGCTCGACAGGCTCACTAATAGGGAATCCATGCTTTTAGCTCTGGATCCCCGATTACTGATTTCGGGGATGACATAACGACTAAAAAATTTAATCCGACCGCAACCCGCAAATTTTTCTTCACGTCTTCGTTTCTGATTTTCTTAGCGCAATTTTTGGAAGGCCGTTTAAGTCCTTTTCATCCTGAAAAGGATTAATAAATTAATCATGAAATAGACGTGTCAGGCCTTGATATGAGACTTAACTGGCGGAATACATAACTGATTTTTTATAAGAAAAACATTCGGGTGACACATCTTGACTATGGACAATTACGCTGGTGTGTTAAAACTATAAAGAGTGGATATTTCACTTTAAGATTTTTACATCTTGACTGAAGACAATATACGATTAACCCTTCCCATCAACTTTCTATCCTTCTTAATCCTCTTTTTAATACGGCTTATCGCCTTTGCAATAGCATAATAATTAGAGCCACCGTATCTCTCCAAAGCTTCTCTTAAAGAAGAACCTGTAATGGGGTCGTTGCCTGACTTTGTACTTTATCAAAAAACTTTATTACATGTATTAAAGAAAGCGATCGGGTCAAATCTTCAATTGACAATTGTTTTAAATTATTTTTCTTCTTCCCCGCTGGTTTTTGAACTGGCTTCATTCCTTTCTTTATTATGAACTTTTCCCTTCTTGTCCTTTTTCTTTATTTCATCGTCAATTAGAAGATAAATGGAGGACTAAAGTCCTCCGCTACATGTCTATTCACTGCTGGAAACCGATCGTCCAAAAATCGTAGATCCGTTCGAGATGACAATATGGATTCCCGACAACAATCCTCGGGAATGACCGTTGGTGGAGAATTGCGCCTATCAACACTGGGTCACACATGGGATTAATGGGATAAAATGTTCTTAGAATCTTAGCAACTTCATACGAAACTATGGCTTAAGTCCCAGTTGCTTCCTAATAAGCTCGACGAGACTGTCTTTGATTTCATTATGACGAGGAATAGGAGCTTTCTTTCCGTTCTTGGGATTAATGTAAACATCGTGTCTAGCGCCGTGACGTTTAAAATAGCACCCAGATTTAACTAACTCTCGTATCAAATCACGACGCTTCAAACTTCTACTTCCAGTTCTTTGACTCGGACATCAGATCGTTCTGTCTGCTCCTCTTCGTCTAACATGATATGGTATGCATCTTTAATATTATCTTCCAATTCTTCAAGAGTTTCCCCCTGGCTAAAAACTCCCGGTACTTCCCGAAGTTTGCCTACATACCAACCGTCGTCTATCCAGTATTCAAGTGTGAAATGTCTGACCATAAGTTTTATTCTAAAAGAAATTAGCCATTATTCAAAGACTATTTTCAGTTCATTGATTTTGAAAAGAAGATAAAAAGTGACAAAAACGACACGCGTCAGCCCTTAGCATGAGCTTTAATGGCCAATTGCATAACTGGTTTTCGAATAAAAATGGAAAAGCTCGTAGTCCTCACATTCATCTTATTCTTTTTCCTCCCTGCTGTTTTTCAAATAATCTTTGTTACTTCCCTCATCATGAACTTCCTGATTCTTGTCTTTTTCTTTCTTTTCGTCGAAGTATCCTAATTCTTCGAGAGATAGGCAGGAGGTCGCCACAGTGGAGTCTATACTGAGTACATCGAAGTACGAAGACAATATGGATTCCCGACAACAATCCTCGGGAATGACCTCAGGTAGAGAATTGCTGCTAGTAGCACTGGGTCACACATGAAATTGTACCTTCTATTATATTACAGAATTGGAGACTTAGGAACCGGCGAATATTTGGGAGATTTCCCGCGGATTCGTCGATATACTCACTCTTCGACTAGCCTTTGAAGTAGAGGGCACAAAATTATCTGTTCAATAATTTTTAGAAAAGGTATATCCTTAGTGTGTGGCTAACGTCTCAGACTTACTGGAAATTATCCGTCAAGCAGCAAGAAAAAAAATTCTTTTCTTACCTCATGCCGTGAGACAAATGGCTAACCCAGATAGAATGATAAGCGTGGATGAGGTAAGATATGTAGTTGAAATCGGTGAAATAATCGAAGATTATCCTGAAGATGAAAGGGGACACAGTTATCTACTTTTGGGAAAAGGAGAAGATGGTCGTCCCATTCATGTTGTTTGTACTCCCAAAGAAAATTATTTAGCCATCATAACGACCTATCTTCCAAATCCAGAGCAGTGGACAGATAGTTTGAGAAAAAGGAGAAAATAATGGAGTGCATTCATTGCAAAGGCAAAATGGAACGTAAAACATCTCCATTTCAAATTAATCGCAAAGGTTATCATCTCACATTCGATAGGGTTCCAGCCTGGGTTTGTTCACAATGCGGAGAGGTGTATTTTGATGAAATGGAAGTGGAAACTATTCAAAGAGTATTAAAGATTCTGGACGAACAGACGGAAAAATTGAGAGCAATTGTATGATTAAAGGGGATGCAAACCTTTGATCGTATTCATGGTGCTAATCTTTATGTAAATGCCCTATCAAAGGGGACGCTACCCTTTAAAAGCCAAGAGTATGCGGGAATGCACTATTTATTTTACTTTCGATAATTCACCCGATTTTGTCATTGTCACAATAAAAGGCGCTTCATGCTGCTTCTTTTCTCTATAGTTCGAACCTAATGGCTTCTTCGATCTCCTTTTGCTCGCAATCATAATCCAACATTAGATCATCGATGGACTCACCAGCTTTATAACGCTCCGCTATAACTTCAACAGATATTCCTTTATTAGCTAAAACTGGTCGTCCGAAAGAGATATTAGGATCAATAAAAATCAGCTTCGGTTCGTCTGGCTCCCCGCTTCTTGCAAAGGGATATAACTTAATAGGCAAACCCTTAGGATCACGTTCTATGCGTTGAAGATACTTTTTTACAACTTCTTCAAACTCTAATTGTCCTTCTTTGGTAATGTTTATGAGCCTGCCGTATTCCCTAACGAAGAGATGAAGACCATCGGTTTCAAATTCCCTATCGGCCAGAGGATTTACACTATTGAATTCCTTGCTTATAAAGTCAATTGCTTTTCTAACTTTAATCATTGAAATAGTGTATTTTCTTCTTATTGCCGCAAGAACATAGGATTCAATAAGATTAATATACGAGAGTACCAGCGGTTTTTCCTGAGCAGGGTATATGAGGGGTTCAAAGCCGGTTTGCCTTCCAATCCACGCTCTGAGTGTTGATACGGGAAGCCTCAAATAAAATGCGGCTTCAGGAACGCTGTAGCTAGGCATATATCGCTTATCTCTTCTCATTTTTGGTCTGAAACCTATTTAGGTAACGCAATTTGTTAACATAAGATTACAATTACAACAGATTTATTTCAACATATCTATAGCAAAAACTGGATTTAAGATTAAAGGGACGCATGTCGCCTTTCATTCCGTTCGGGAACGCGGCTTGACGACTACAACCCAAAACTTGAATCAGTCCTTAAATACCTTAATCTCTATTAGAGAAGCATAGTTTATAATCGAAAATGAGACCTATGTGAAAATGGAACTAGAGATATTACGTTATCTGCCTGAACTACATGATCAGCCGGCGTTTCAAACTTACGAGGTTCCATTTAGAGAGAATTGGGTAGTTCTGGACGCTATAAACTACATTAAGGACCAAATTGACGGCACGTTATCCTATCGCTGGTCTTGTCGCATGGGTGTATGTGGAAGCTGCGGGATGATGGTTAACGGCATCCCAAAGCTCACCTGTTCGGTATTTCTTAAGGATTACTATCCCGACAGAATCCGAGTCGAGCCCCTACGAGGTTTTCCAATCCAGAGGGACCTTGTAGTCGTGATGGATGATTTCATGAATAAACTTCGATCAGTAAGACCCTGGATTATCAGGAATGAAGATAATATGAGGCCATTAGAAGAAGGAGAATACCCCCAAACCCCCGCAGAGGTTGCTTCGTACAAACAGTACTCCATGTGCATAAACTGTATGCTATGTTATGCAGGCTGTCCTGTCTACTTTGAAGATAACAGATTTCTAGGCCCGGCGGCTATTGCTATTGCCCAAAGGTATAACTTGGATTCACGAGATGAAGGCGAAAAACAGCGTGATAAAGCTCTTTATAGCGACGACGGTATCTGGATGTGTACAAATGTAGGGGAATGCACAAGGGTATGCCCTAAGAATGTAGATCCGGCTGGGGCGATCCAGCGCGCTAAGATCCCAGGTGTTATTAATTATTTTATGGACTTACTTTTACCACGGGGAGGTAAGGGCGAGTGAAGCCCTACATAAGATCGATACCAAAAACCTGGTGGCTCGGGCAGCGTTCTTATCTTCTTTTTATGATTCGCGAATTTACTTCGGTTTTTATAGCTGGATATTGTATTTTCCTGTTAATTTTCATTTATAAACTAGGCCAAGGGCCGGAGGTTTATGGAGGGATTATCGATTTTCTCAGCAGCCCCCTGTCAATAGTACTCCATATCGCCGCACTTATTTTCGCGATCTATCATAGCGTTACTTGGTTCAATCTCACACCGCAAGTTCTCGTTCTCAGGATAGGAGAAGAAAAAATTCCTGCTTTTCTGATTTCTGGTGCGAATATAGTTGCCTGGTTGTTATTATCAGCTATTGTTGCCTGGATTATTTTAGTTGTATGACTATCGATTATCTTTTGATCAAATGGCTAAGGATAAAAATATAGAATTTTGCTATCATGCCTGATTTCTATATGCAAGTTTAATAAATTGCTAGTTTATAAGGAGGCCAATAATGAAAACGATACAATTATTGGAACAACTTGAATTTGGAGTAGAACGTCCTATTGCTAAACCAATTCATGTCGATGAGAATGGAAGGTTGCTCCGCTTCACTTTGCACCCCGGTCAGGCCGTAAGAGAACATATCGCACCTTCTTCGCCCGTCTACATAGTAGTGCTTAAAGGAAATGGCCTATTTTCAGGAGAAGACGAAAAAGAACATCTATTCGGTGTTAATTCATTATTAATCTTTAAACCTGATGAGAAACATACGATCCGAGCTCTTGATGAGGAGCTGGTATTTGTAGCATTTCTACACGGTGCGCCGAGAAGGAAACCTGACTGATAAGCAAAAATGCTTGAATTACCTAGACGAGATTACAACGACGGGTTCGATTTTCCTTATTACACGGCTATCAACAAAGTAAAAGAATTCGCTAGTTGAATTTATGATAGTAATGCAGGTTAGATTAAGGCAGATTGTCTAGAACGGTGCAATAGAATGACGTGATTCTATGTCAAGCGACTGGGTAATAAATTGATTTGTCAGCTTTATTAAAAGTCACTTCAAAGTGTATAATAAATAAGATTCATGAATCTACCCCTTGCCGCTCTCATTTTAATCTTCCTCGTCCTCCTGGGCGGATCTCTGGCGATTGGCGCATTTTTTTGGGCCGTGCGAAATAAGCAATTCAAAGACCTCAATGCCGGAGCCTACGTGATATTTGATGAAGACGAGCCCATTGGAAAGATGACCGATCATGTCTTCGGAATTCCTGAAAAAAGCAATAAAGGCAAAGAGGAAAAAGGATGAATCCAGACCGTGACATCTCGAAGGCGGAAGAAACTCCTGAACTTTCCTCACGTGTAACAAGCGATGAATCCGCGTCGGTTCCTGTGCTCGTATTCTTTTCATCTTCTGTATTATGGCTTTTCGTAGGAACAATCCTTGGCTTAGCCGCAGCACTCAAATTTAGCTTTCCCGACTGGCTCGGATCCACGCCGGCTCTGACTTTTGGCAGAATTCGTCCAGCTCACCTGAATGCAGTTGTTTACGGCTGGTCCTCAATGGCTATTGCGGCTTGCTACATTTGGCTGACCGCCCGGTTATGCAATACCCAAATCTACTTGCGAAAACTGTTATACATTTCAGCCCTTCTTTGGAATATTGGAGTATTGTACGGCGTAATCGCGATCCTAAACGGCTGGAGTCAGGGACAGGAGTGGCTGGAGTTTCCCCGTGCAGCCGTCTCTCTGATCGCTGTCGCTGCCGTATGTTTATCGTTTTCTATACTTCGAACCTTTCATTCACGCCGGGTAACGCACATATACGTATCTCTATGGTACATTCTTGCGTCTGTAGTATGGTTCCCCATTCTTTATGTCATCGCCAATCTCCACATCTATTCCGGTGTAACGCAGGCAGCTGTTAACTGGTGGTATGCTCACAATCTATTAACAGTGTGGGCCACCCCGGCGGGTCTGGCCGCCGCCTATTACTTTATACCCAAAGTGATCGGACGACCCATACACAGTTATTATCTATCGCTTCTCGGCTTCTGGTCATTTGCGCTTTTTTACAATTGGAATGGCATCCATCATCTCGTCGGCGGGCCTCTTCCCACGTGGCTTATAAGTGTATCTATTGTCGCAAGCGTTCTTATGTTCATTCCGGTAATAACGGTGGCGATCAATCATCATCTGACGACCGTTGGTCATTTTGACAAGCTCAAATACAGTCCGACCCTTCGCTTTGTGGTCTTCGGAGCCATGAGCTACACTGCGGTGAGCTTTCAAGGCTCCTTCGAAGCAATCCGCTCGCAAAGCGAAATAACTCACTTCACACACTACACCGTCGGTCATGCGCACCTCGGTCTATACGCATTTCTCACGATGATTCTGTTTGGAGCTATCTATTACATCATGCCAAGACTGGCCAAGTGGGAGTGGCCCTATCCGGTTCTAATCAAATTTCATTTCTGGTTGGTAGCCACAGGGATAATATTATATGTCGTATCTATGAACGTGGGTGGGGTTTTTCAGGGCCTATACATGAATGACGCATCAAGACCCTTCATTGAATCGGTCGACGTCACCAAGCCCTATCTTGCTGTCAGATCAATTGGCGGCGCTCTTATACTCGTTGGACAATTGTTCTTCATATTCCTGTTCACTCTTATGATCCTTAGAAAAGGCGCTATCAGATTGACCCCTCCGTGGCGTGATCAAATGGAGGCAGCTACCAAATGATGTACATAAAGGCTTCGATTTTCTTTTTAGGGGTTCTGGCCACCCTATTCCTTGGCTGGGCAGCTCTCACGCTCATTCCAGGAATTCAAATAAGCGAAATAAAGCCACCTTCGGAATTAAAACCCTATACCGAGAAACAACTTCGTGGCCGGGCAGTTTATATCAAAAATGGATGCTTATATTGTCATAGTCAGCAAACACGCCCATTAGGGTTTGGAGCGGACCAGAAACGTAACTGGGGGAGGCCGTCTGTCCCCGGAGACTATGTATATGACAAACCTCAACTTCTTGGCACGATGCGCACGGGGCCCGACCTTTTTAACATAGGGGCGCGTCAACCCAGCGAAGACTGGCACCTGATTCATCTCTACAACCCAAGAGCAACAACTCCAGGTTCCATAATGCCCCCATATCCGTGGCTTTTTGAGGAAAAAGAGGAATTTTCAGAACAGGTGTTTAAAGCGCAGGGAAAAAGGATCGTCCCTGTTCCTGTAGAGTATAGACCAAATGGTAAGGTTATTATTGCGACTGAGGAGGCACTGGATCTGGTGGCTTATCTTTTAAGCCTTAATCACACTTATAGCATTACAGAGAAAGAATAATCATGAATGATAAAAAAAAGGAAGATTCTGATTGGCGATTTCGTCCTGAGCAAGAGGAATATGACCTTTTCGGTATTCACAGGCAGGCTTTCCGCGAGCCGCCTGAACCGGAAGAGGGTCTTGAACGACCGCCATGGTGGCTCTGGGCTGTCTCGGTACTCCTGATCTTTTGGGCAGGCTTCTACCTGGGACGATATGGAGGAATCTTTGGTCCTTACGTGCATGTTTTAGAAAGCGAAGGACAACACGTGGAAATTACCGCATTAGCTCCAAAACAACCAGAACAAGCCAAAGTTGACGGACAATCGGTGTTTACAAACATATGTGCCGCATGCCACCAGGCAAATGGTCAGGGACTCCCGGGTGCCTTTCCACCGCTTGCCGGGTCGGACTGGCTCGTGAAAGACCCTGAAACTCCGATACGAATAGTCCTATACGGCCTAAGTGGTACTATCGATGTTAAAGGAGCTACTTTTAATAACATTATGCCCGAATGGGGGTCCAGACTCTCGAATGAGGAGATTGCGGCAGTTTTGACTTACGCCAGAAGTACCTGGGGTAACTCCGCTCCAGAAATATCGGCAGAAATGGTTGATAAAATCCGCAAGCAGACTTCCGATCGCACAACTCCATGGGAGGCAGAGGAATTAAAAAAATTGCGAAGCAAGGATTAGAAACTCAGCACTTGAACGATGATTGAATATTTCTTAATTTTCACAGCCGGCGTATTTGGTTCGATGCACTGCCTGGGCATGTGTGGGGGTTTCCCGATAGCTATATCCTCTGTACCCAAGAAATGCTCCGTAAGAAAAGCGTCCAGCCACTTACTCTACAATATTGGCAGGGTCTTTACATATACCTTTCTAGGTATGCTAGTAGGCTACCTCGGCCTTAGGATTGAAAAGCTAGGAACCTTCCTAAGCGGCCAAGTGATCCTTTCGTCTCTGACAGGAATTTTTATGATCTATTTCGGACTTCAGATAGCAGGCTTGATAGGAGAGAAAAATATCCCGGGATTCACGCCCTTCTATAATCTACTAAAAAAAATTATGGCAACCTTGCTGAACCAAGGAAAAATTTCAGGCTCATTTTATCTTGGGATCTTCAACGGGTTCCTTCCCTGCCCCCTCGTTTATGGCTTTCTTCTTGCGGCCACGGCGTCAGGCTCTCCGATCAAGGGAGCCCTTGTTATGCTCTCCTTTGGCTTTGGAACTATTCCGACAATGCTCTCTTTAGGTGGTCTAGGCGAGTTCATTACGCCAAAATTTAAAGCAAGGCTCAGCCGCTTACCCGGCTACCTGGTTCTGATATTCGGTTTAATAACACTCGCCCGCGGAATCCTACCCTATATATCCGAATTTGGTCATAGTGGGCATTTTCTTCATTGAATGATGTACAGCGTCTCTGAATTTTGCTACCATTGTGGGCTCCCCCTTCCCAACAGACGTGTCTCACAGCAAGTCTCGGGGAAAGAGGAATCGTTTTGCTGCTATGGATGCCTCCTCACAAACGGAATAACAGGGGAGAAGGGCGAGGAGGGAGAGGCGCTATGGATTCTGTTAAGGCTGGGAATCGGCGCCTTTTTTGCCATGAATATTATGATA
Organism: Thermodesulfobacteriota bacterium; assembly: GCA_049682815.1. Taxonomy (GTDB): domain Bacteria; phylum Desulfobacterota_D; class UBA1144; order Nemesobacterales; family CSP1-2; genus DASWID01. The sequence goes on from JBAUII010000115.1 coordinate 10,577, forward strand.
CTTAGCTTTACAGACTACCTATATCCATTTGATGGCAATGCCGCCACAATAATCAACTATATTGAAATGGTTCTTGCAACACCTGTGATGCTTTTACTTGGCTTACCTATTCTTAAAAATTCCTTGAGATGGATTTTAAATTTAACACTTAACATGGACGTACTGATCGTAATTGGTACCTTTTCAGCTTTCATACTTTCCACTTATTCAACGCTCAAAGGAGCGAACAATGTGTACTTCGACACTGCATCAATGATACTCGTCCTCGTAACTGTGGGCAGGTTGCTTGAAGCTAACGCAAGAGCACAGGCCTCCAACGCAATCAAGGATCTTCTGGAACTCAGTCCAAAAAAAGCAATTATCATAAGAAACGGTAAAGAAAAAATCGTTTCAATCGAATCAATAAGAAAGGACGATCTTGTCAGGGTGACCCCGGGCGAGACCTTCCCAGTCGATGGTGAGGTCATAGAGGGAGAAAGCAGCGTAGACGAATCGATGCTTACCGGGGAATCAAAACCCGTTTTCAAAGAAAAGGGAAGTGAGGTGCTTTCGGGTTCTACAAATCTGGACGGCATGTTGATATTCCGGGTCACTAAAGTAGGGGAGGAGATGTTTTTTTCGCGTTTTGTAGCATTACTTGAGGAGGCGAGAAAGGTCAGGGCTCCGATGGAGAGATTGGCGGACCGAATCTCCTCGATATTCATTCCCCTTGCGATAATAATCTCAGCCCTCACGTTCTTATTCTGGTTTCATGAATCTGGAATTGACTCGGCCATCATGAACTCGCTATCTGTCTTACTTATTTCGTGTCCGTGCGCACTTGGAATCGCAACCCCTATGGCGATTTGGGTTGCAATGGGAAGAATGGCAAAGCAGGGTGTTGTCGTAAGAACAGGAGAGACTTTGGAGAAACTCTCACACATAAGGGGAATCTTTTTCGATAAGACTGGAACCATCACAAAGGGGAGCCTGAACGTCTCTTCAATTTTTATAAATCCGGATTCCCGATTAAAGGAATCTGACGTCATACCGATGATCGCTTCAGTAGAGTCCTCATCCGAGCATCCTCTCGGAAAGAGCTTTCTAAGGTTCACCACGGAAAATAGCTATGGGATTCCGCCGGTCGCCGAATTCAAAGCATACCCGGGCATGGGGGCCCGGGGAAAAGTAAACGGTCGGATGTTATACATAGGCAGCGAAAAATTCATGACTAAAATGGGACTTACGCTGAACACAGTCATTCTTGATCATAAGAAAGGGCCTGAATCAAAGGGGAAATCCGTCGTATTTTTTGGCTGGGACAGAGAAGTAAAAGGGTTCATAAGATTCTCTGAGGAATTGAGAGAAGGAGTTATCGACGCAATGTCGGATCTCAAGAATCAAGAAATTGATGTTGTTATGATCACGGGGGATAATAAATATGCAGCAAAAGGTATCGCGTCGTCGATAGGAGTGAAAACAAAAACCGATCTATTACCTGAGGATAAGATAAGGGAGATCAAATCTTATGAAAAGGGGCCGTGCGCTATGGTCGGAGATGGTATAAATGACGCTCCCGCTCTTATCGCTGCAGATATAGGAATCGCCATGGGGTGCAGTACCGACATAACGCGAGAGTCTGCGGATATGAGCTTGCTTGGAAATGATATAAGAAAAATCGCGTGGTCCCTGAGACTTGCCAAGAGAACAATCAGGACGATAAGAGAAAATCTCACTTGGGCTTTTCTTTACAATGCGGTCGGAATAGGCCTTGCAGTAAGCGGAGTCCTTAAACCCCTAGTTGCGGCTCTCATAATGATCATAAGCAGCCTGTTTGTTTTGGGAAACTCCCTTAGGATTCAAAAGATGAAGATAGACTAGCAGGGTGAATTCAAATAGGTCTTAAAACCGGTCTTCTGACGGCTAAATGGCTCCATCAAATCATGGTCGCTTCATCAGATCAGACTCGGCTTAGAGGTTGCAAAAGCATTATGTGACATTATTATTTTAGTATAAAGGACGTAAATTGAGCAAAGATCAACAAGAGCAAAAGGAAGAATCAAAAAGTCCATTCAAAAAGATTAATTACATCTGGTGGCTAATTTTAATAGGCCTTATTATCTGGAATTTGATGACCTTCCTTCCAAAGGTTAATCGTGAGGCTAACATACCCTATTCGACCTTCTTAGAACAGGTTAAAGAAGATAATGTATCGCGGATTCAGATCGATGGCGACAAGATCACCGGTGAGTTTGTTAAACCCTTCGAATGGGCCAGCAATGCACCGGTCACCCAAAGATCTACTTCTGAAAAATCCGCGGAACCGCCCGAAGAAAAAATTAAGCCAACTACAACCCAAACCTACTCCAAGTTTATAACGATCTTTCCTCAGGATGTCGGTGACCCAAATTTATTGCCTCTTCTCGAGAAGCACAACGTAGAGGTGGATGTGATAACTCGTGCTCATGCGCGGTTTACCGAAATAATAATAAGTGTTCTGCCCTTCCTGCTTCTTGTTGTATTTTTCATATGGATGGGTAGGCAAGCCGTCAGAAACCAGTCGAGCATATTTAGATTCGGACGAAGCCAGGCTCGTCGCTACACAGCCAATCGACCTTCAGTAACATTTGCAGATGTGGCGGGCGCTAACGAAGCTAAAGCAAATTTACAACAGGAAGTGGATTTCCTAAGCAGACCCGAAAAATATCACAAACTGGGAGCAAGGATTCCGCGTGGTGTGCTACTGGTCGGAGCACCGGGTACGGGTAAAACTCTAATGGCCAGGGCTGTGGCTGGCGAGGCAAAGGTACCATTCTTTAACATAACCGCTTCAGAGTTCGTTGAGATGTTCGTCGGAGTAGGGGCAAGCCGTGTACGCGACCTTTTCAATCAGGCAAAGGCGGCCGCGCCATCTATCATATTCATTGATGAACTAGACGCGGTCGCTCGGAGAAGGGGCGCAGGAATGGGAACTGTAAATGATGAAAGAGAACAGACTTTAAACCAACTGCTGGCTGAGATGGATGGTTTTGATGAAAAGCAGGAAGTTATCGTTATGGCTGCGACAAACCGTCCTGATGTACTGGACCCGGCTCTACTTAGACCAGGACGTTTCGATCGTCAGATCGTTATAGGCCTCCCTGATCGTGAGGGGAGGGAGGGGATTCTAAAGATTCATACAAAGCCGCTGACTCTGTCCGACAAAGTGGACCTGAAATTGCTCGCCCGTATAACAACCGGTATGAGTGGAGCAGACTTATCTAACCTTTGCAATGAATCAGCGATATTAGCAGCCAAGAATGACCAAAAAGAAGTAACAATGGCTGACTTCGAAGAAGCGCTCGACAAAATATCGCTTGGAGAAAAGCGCCAGGTTATACTTGATCAAAAGGTTCGTCGAGTAATAGCATATCATGAATCCGGACATGCATTGGTCGCCTGGTTCACACCAAATGCCGACCCTGTCCACAAGGTTACGATAATCCCCCATGGACTTGCGCTCGGAGCCACCAAGCAGCTACCTCTGGAAGAACAATACAACTACAGTCGTGCCTATCTCATGAGTCGAATTTTAGTCTTGCTCGGGGGACGCACCGCTGAGGAGATTGC
>JBAUII010000116.1:0-2850 GCA_049682815.1 Thermodesulfobacteriota bacterium
TGTTATACCGACACTGAATGAAAAAAATAACGGGTGCGTATTGGATAAACTAGTAAGAGACTTATGATATGAAAAAAATTAAATGCAAAGAATTTCTTTACCCTATTGACAGGGGCTGGCTAATGGGTGACCCGTTCTCCCGGTCTCCCTGAAGAGGGAAAAACTATCATTTAATTGTTATTGCCCCTACCATGCCTGCCTCTGCGTGACCTGGGATAGTGCATTTCAGGTCTTTTATTTCGCCCGCCTTGACTGGCACAAACCACCACTCGACTTTATTGCCAGGATAAACTTCTATTTCCCTAATATTGCCCTTTATCTCTGCAATCGGCTTTCCGTCAGCGCGATTAACCTGTACCTTTCTTGTAAATACCGATTGTGAAAACGCATCCGAGCTGAAGTAGTGTTTTTCGGGACTGTCATTGTTTAGGGTCACTCTATACAACTTCCCGGTTTCAAGCTCAAGTGTTGATGGAAAGAATTTGAGGGCTCCTGTTTTATCCCCTAATTCGACCTTCACCTCTATCGGCTCCTGTTTGGTCAGATCGCCCAGGGCAAAGGAATTACTTAATGATAGAAAGATAAGCAGTTGAAGTTTCAAACCAGTAGTTAATACGTTGCTGACCATCATAAATATCTCCCGGGGCGGGCTTGAATAAAAGAGTTATTCTTGTTTTGGTTCTCCTTTCCCGCTGTGTTTTGAATTATCTTGCTCAGGCCGCTCATCATGAACTTCACCCTTGTTGTCCTTTTCCTTCTTTTCGTCGAAGTACCCTAGTTCTTCGAGAATTGCCGCTATCAGCACCGGGTCACACATGAGATTGTAATTATTATATTACAGAATTTAGTATTTCGGAACATGCAATGTCTGTGAGATCGCAGATAAGGGCATTCTGGGATGACCAAGAGGCCTTGCTACCTGTGAGATTGCTCGTGCCCTTCGATCCTTCGATGAAACTGTTATGTAAAAAGTCAAGGGTTATTTTAAAGAAAACTTTAACTTTGAACAAACGAATCCCCTCTGCTTTTTTAGTTTCATTTATCTTGTATTTAAACAACTACTATCTTGAATCAATCTGTTATAAACAGTCAGATGCGCTTATGGCTCTCTGCTGCATTAAATTCATCAAACCACTCAAACCTGTGGCCGCACTCTCAGGAAAACATTTTACTTGCACCACATCGATAGCGGTCCACACTTTATTGTTTGAGATTCACTAGATCTACGCTCTATCATTCATGAAATCAATCCGCATACATAAGTCTCTTTATGCTTCCATACATATCTTATCCTGTTCAATAACTTCTTGGCGATCCGAACTATAGAAGTAATAGGGTCATTGCTTAACCTTATACCAAAAATACAATTCATAGTCTTGAGATCGTTTTATGCTTGCGAGATATATCGTTAGGAAGCGGATACTATACATATTTTCATCGCATTATAATTTCAAATAGGTACAAAGTTTAGAAATGACCCTGTGATTTCCTACACTTATTCAGGCCTGACCCCCAGCGATTTCTAGATGTCCGACACAGTGTAAAAAGCGGCAATTCCCCGCCAACAGTTGCTCCCGAGGATTGTCGTCGGGAATCCATTTAGTTGGTGATAGTAGTTCGACATGACTGTCCTGAGTTCCGCATTTTTCGAAGGATCGGAGAGTCGGAGGCTGGGAAAATAAGTAAATAAACAAAGCCTTACCCTGGGACTCCTTTAATGGGTCACACGTACCCTCCGGATCTTCTTGACGAATATTTGATAAAACGTACGTCTTAACGTACACTTCTAATAATGGCTATTAAAATGAAGACCATAAAAGCAACCGAAGCAAGGAATAAATTATACCGGTTGATCGACGAGACCAGTGAGTCTCATGAGCCGATTCATATATCCGGTAAGCGTTCGAATGCCGTGCTCATATCTGAAGAGGATTGGCGATCCATTCAAGAAACGCTCCATCTGTTGTCTATACCAGGGATGCGGGAATCAATAGTTGAGGGGCTTCAGACGCCAGTAGAGGAGTGCTCTGAGGAACCGGGATGGTAGCTCGTCCTTGGCGGTTAGTTTTTACGAAACGAGCCCAAAAGGACGCAAAGAAAATTTCCCAAGCAGGCCTTAGAGACAAAGCAGAATTGCTATTAGACATACTCTGTGAAAATCCCTTCAAATCTCCCCCACCCTTTGAAAAGTTGGTGGGCGACCTCTCGGGTGCATATTCCCGGAGGATAAACATTCAGCATCGAGTCGTTTATCAGGTATTACAAGAATTAAAAACGGTAAAGGTTATAAGCATGTGGACTCACTACGAATAAATTTACTCTCAAATAAATTTTGATAGAATTAGAATTTATTTTTATTCTCTAAAGCTGTCATAACTCCTATCCTCTAAGAATACGGCACTTACGCGATAAGTAAGAGAGGAACTGGGGATTAGGTTGATGTTAGAGAAACTAACAAAGAGAATTCAGAAGACTGCAGAAAGAAGAACAAAAACAAAAATAACTCATTTATTAATGTCTGACCCCGATGAAAAATGGCGTCTGTCACAATTTATCGGAGTTTTCACCGGTTTTGCGATTCTGATAGTATTAAAGTATAATTGTATCATAGCATTATATACTACTTTAAGGAGAGATATATATGAAAACAGTCAACGTCCGAATACCTGAAGAAAAAAGGGATACTCTGAAGATCATTGCCAGCTTAGAGAAAAGAGACATGAAAGATATTATCTCAGAACTTGTCGATCAATATATTGAAAGACACAAAGAAACTCTTGAGATTCTCTCTAATCCCGAGTGGGTAGAGCTGATTAGGAAGGGAAAGAAGGAAATCGATGAGGGTATTAA
>JBAUII010000117.1:0-14672 GCA_049682815.1 Thermodesulfobacteriota bacterium
GCATGTGAACTTCATTCAGGCTCTTTTTAGGTTGTACTACTTTAGTTAAGTTACACATAATATGTTAGAATACGGGTCAAGCTTTTAACAAACAGGTCCTCTAACCATCACAAGATACCGGCGATCGTAGACTTTTCATTGCGTGAATTTTTAGTTGCTCCTATCATTGATCAAACTGCATCACAAGAAAATGGTCCTAATGTATGGGAAAAGCAAATCCTTGAAGTGAAATCCTGTATCGCATCCCATATTCCGCCAGATAGACCTTTCATTTTAGAGTAAAAATTGGGGTCGTTGCTTGACTTTGTACAAATAATTCAAATAGCATACCTGAATAAATCCATGGCTGAAGAATTGAGATTAGATTCAGAATTTCAAAGTTGTGGCAAAAGAATTTGGTATCTAGACAACTAGAGCATCCAAGATGACGGGTGAGGTAGCGAAAACAGGTAAAATCTGTCGAAGACTGATAAACTTGTTGTGTAGGTATAAAGTCAAGCAACGACCCCAATACATTCTGATATCAGGCATTTCGTAATTGATTCTAATAATCAACTATTTAGTGATGCCATGTCCATATCTTTTACGGTTAGTGAAGGCAGCGAGAGATTTATCAGGCACCCCCAATGTTTTTGGACTCCCGCTAACGCCTGTCTCCGTGTACTACCCGACAAACTCATTCGGACACAAGCTTTGGCGGGGAATCCGCGGGAATGACCAACTCGGATAGGCGGGGTTTTCCAAATTTTATGTACGGGAGGACTTTAGTCCTCCACCACTGACCTACTCCCCCCTTTAGAGAAAGGGGGACTAAGGGGGATTTGAGAAATCCCCTCTAACTCCCCTTTTATCTAAAAGGGGAGGATAAAATCTATGTCCCAGCTCGAAGGAAGCGTGCGGGGACAGGGCATCGATTCCCAATAAAGCCTGTACCCTAAGGTCTCTGTCGGGTAGCATTTGGGAATGACAAAAAAAAGGAAATCACAGACACTAGATTCCCGCTTACACTTGTCCCCGTATGACTTTAATGGGGAATCCGCGGGAATGACAATAAAATGGAAAGAATGAGGCTCTGGATTCCCGCCAACGCCTGTCCCCGTATGAATTTGACGGGGAATCCGCGGGAATGACAGAAGGCAAGAGGTGCCGGTAACAAGTATGTAATTACATCGGAGAGTTTGAATCTACCAAGTGGGTATGCATAATCCCGACGCCTTGAATATTCACTATATGACAGTAGAATTCTCGGAACAAACTGCAGAAATATTTCATTTGAAAATCAGTCAGATAATTGCAGAGCACTAAAACTTATGACGTCTCTTATACGAAGATTCTGGGTGTGGTGGAAGAGAGTCGCGAGAATAATCGGGGATTTCAACGCACGCGTTATCTTGACGTTGTTTTATTTTATTTTTCTTGCGCCCTTTGCCCTGGCAATACGTTTCCTTACCGACCCTCTTGCTATTAAAAGCAAATCTGCACCTTCGTGGGGATCAAAACCTGAGGCTGAAGAAACATTGATGGAGCAGGCAAGACGGCAATCTTAAGACAGGAGACAGATGACCGGGGACGGAAGACAGGAACAGGAAAAGATGCAGGATGCAAGATGCATGATGCAGGATACATGATGCAGGATCAAGACGGGGGACGGGGGACCGGAGACGGGAGACAGGAACAGGAAAAGATGCAGGATGCAAGATGCAGGATGCACAATTGATGATACACATCAATTTGTGTAAATTCGTGTTCTTTCGTGGCTAAGAAGGAAAAGAAACTGATGGATATACTAGGGATATCTTGTTATTTTCATGATGCGGCGGCAGCTCTGATTAGAGATGGTGAACTAATTGCTGCCGCAGAGGAAGAGCGTTTCACCCGTAAAAAGCACGACTATGAATTCCCTCGGAATGCCATAGATTTCTGCCTGAGAACTGGAAACATAAGGTCACAAGATTTGGATTATGTCGTATTTTTTGAAAAGCCCTTCATAAAATTCGAGCGCCTTCTCCTATGTTCGATGCAGACCTTCCCGAGCTCTTTAAAATTATTCAGAGAGGCTATGATTACGTGGCTTGGTGATAAGCTCTGGATAAGACACCTGATCCAAAAAAGACTGAAACTACCGGCCTCTAAAATTCTCTTCAGCGAGCACCACCTTTCTCACGCAGCCAGCGCATTTTTTTGCTCTCCGTTTGATGAATCAGCTATTTTAACAGTAGACGGTGTCGGGGAATGGACGACGGCAACAATTGGGATTGGAAATGGAACAAAGATTAAGATTTTAAAGGAAATCCGCTTTCCGCACTCATTGGGCCTTCTCTACAGCGCCTTTACCGCTTATCTTGGTTTTGAAGTAAATGAGGGTGAATACAAGGTAATGGGAATGGCTCCCTTTGGAAAACCCAAATACGTTGATAAGGTCTACAAGCTGATCCGACTTTCAGGTGACGGAAGCTTTGAGCTGAATATGGAATATTTCTCATTCCATCAGTCTTCAGAAAAAACATACGACAGGAAATTTGAAGACCTTTTTCGACCATCCAGGAATCCTGATTCTTACTTTTTCACATCTGCAAGCGGTTACCCTTCTTATTTCGGAGAAAAACCCAGAAACTATGATGAGCTGTGCAGAGAAAATCAATACTATGCAGATATTGCTGCCAGCATCCAGGCAGTGACAGAAGAGGTTTTGTTGAAGATGGCCAATCAGGCTTATCAAGAAACAGGCCTTAAGAATCTCTGCATGGCCGGCGGCGTTGCTCTGAACAGCGTCGCAAATGGGAAAATACTGAAGCAAACACCCTTTGAGCAAATTTATATTCAACCCTCGGCAGGAGATGGTGGCGGCGCCCTTGGAGCGGCTCTCTTTGCTTATCACATGGTCCTTGGAAAGCCCCGCAAGTTTGTAATGGAACATGCCTATTGGGGTGAAAAGCATGGGAATGGTGAGATAGATAGCTTCCTAAAAGAAAATGCCATTCCACATGAAAGGATAGAGAACGAAGAAAGATTAATCGAGAAGGTTGCAGATCAACTTAGCGGAGGGAAAGTAGTCGGATGGTATCAGGGCAGATTTGAGTGGGGCCCTCGAGCACTCGGAAACAGAAGCATCTTGGCAGATCCAAGAAGGACCGATATGAAGGATATAGTTAACACAAAGATCAAGTTTCGCGAGCCATTTCGCCCCTTCGCCCCATCCATTCTTGTGGAAGAAACCGGTAATTATTTCTCGTTACCGGAAGCGTCTAATCATTACCCCGCCAGATTTATGCTCTATGTGGTGGATGTCAATGAAGACAAACATGATGTGATTCCAGCCATTACTCACGTGGATGGCACGGGACGGCTCCAAACGGTTCAAAAAGAGATTAATCCAAGATACTACAAATTAATAGATGCCTTCGGGCAAGCCACCGGTGTTCCAGTGGTTCTCAACACGTCTTTTAACCTGAAGGGTGAGCCGATTGTGAATACACCGCAGGAGGCCTTTAGCTCATTCCAAAGAAGTGGGATGGATGTTCTAGTGCTGGGGGATTATGTCGTTAGTAAAGATGACGGATGACTGGGGACGGGGGACCGGAGACCGGGGACGGAGTATGGAGGACCGAGTGACATATAAATTCCAGGAACTTACGGTTTATAAAATGGCCTTGGAGTATGTTGATCAAGTATACAAGTTAAGTAGTCAATTACCTAAAGGAGAATGGAACAATCTCAGGACTCAAGTTCAACGGGCTGCTACTTCAATAGTGTTGAACATAGCGGAAGGTTCAACTGGTCAGAGTAATGCCGAGCAAAAGCGTTTCTTGGGACTTGCTGTCAGGTCGTACCTGGAGACAGTAGCGTGTTGGGACTTGATCGAACGACGTAGCTATTTAACCCCAGAAGGTTTGCTCGATGTACGCGAGTCTGGGCATAATTTGTTCGTGAAAGTACAAGCATTTCGAAAGAGCCTGAAACCTAGAAGTAAGGTATAATGAATCTATCAATTACCCCGGTCTTCGGTCCCCGGTCTCCGGTCTTCCATCTCCTGTCCCCGGTCTCCAGTCCTCGGTCTTCCGTCTTGATCAAAACCGAGGTATTATATCGCAAATGAGCTTCCTAGATGGCATTATAAACAGAATGGGCATAGCGGGTGAGCTTTTGAAATTCTTCTTGCAGAACAAATGGTGGTGGCTTACTCCAATGATAATAGTCTTACTTTTATTCGGACTCCTTATTATATTTGCACAGAGCTCAGCGATCGCGCCATTTATTTATACGCTGTTTTAACAAATCATATTTGGTTTAAAGCATAGTAGGTTTCTATGATCGGATAAACTTGACCCATGTCTGTTCCCTGAACTAATATAAACCGGCAAATGGAAAAAGATGTAGTTCAAAATCAGATCGAACGGGCCAAGCTTAAAGACCAGTACGAAGAATTACTCTTAAAAGATCCATCCTCTCCGAATTTCGTATTTCTTGCCGAAATCCTAAGAAAACAGGGCAACCTGCACAGGGCAACCGAAATCCTTATAAAGGGATTGAGAAGTAATCCTGACAGCATTACCGCAAGGTCAATTTTGGGGAAAATTTACTACGATAGATGGATGATAGACCAGGCAAAAAATGAGATGGAAAAGGTAATCAGGGTTGCTCCGGATAACATTGATGCCGCTAAAATGCTAATCCAAATATATAGGAGCGAGGAAAACTATAATAAGGCTCTAGAAACCTGCTATTCTTCGCTCGTTTTCAATCCGGAAGACCGTGACTTGACGAGAGAGTTAAGCGTACTTCAGAAAGAGGCCACTCATGATCGAACAACCGCCACGGCAATTGAAACCGGCCAAATAGCAAATGATATCTTTGAATTTGATGAGAGAGCACAAGAAGAACCTCCTTCCGATTCGGTCATTGAGGAATTGTACACAGAGGCCATGGCAAATCTGTATTTAGATCAGGGATTATATGAAAAAGCAATAGTTGTACTCGAAAAACTTCTAGCAAGAGAGCCCGAAAATACATCGATCCGCACTAAATTGGATGTAGCCAAATCGTTTCTCCTGAGCGAGCGTTCCGGTTTTGAAGTAAAAAAGACAACATAATAACAAGCTGAAGTGTATCAAAACATAAACAGACTAGCCCTTCCGTCATCTGCTTCGAGGAACCCTGAGTCCTGAGTAGTGAGCTTGTCAAACTATCGAAGGATCGAAGGGGACGAAGCAATCTGCTACTTTAATACTACGACCTGATCCATAACAAAACGCTGCCAACAATGTTGGAGATTGCCGCGACTGACGGAGCCAGTACTGAACGCAGTGAAGTGTCAGTCTCGCAATGACTGCTATCAGAGTGCGATACAAAGTGTCATTGATGACACCTTGGGTCATAGCAAATCATCAATCCGAAAAAAGTTTTTATCCTCAAAAGTGTTTGAATATATCGGTTCATTCAATTAGAGTATAATCATATTCGTTTCGAGATGCCCAACCGAGGAAGAGGATGAATGATGAAAATTCTTGTTATTCATGGACCGAATCTTAATCTTCTTGGAAAGCGCGAGCCGGAGATCTATGGGTCCACCACGATTGATGAGATCAATGCACTGTTGAAAAAAGAGGCGCAAAGGCTGGGGACTGAGATTGAATTTTCACAGTCAAACTCCGAAGGTGAGATTGTTGATAGAATACAAAGAGCTATGGGGAACATTGACGGAATCGTAATAAACCCCGCTGCATATACCCATACAAGTGTCGCAATCAGAGATGCCATCGCTTCAACTGGAATACCAACCGTAGAGGTGCACATCTCAAACATTTACAAGCGAGAGGATTTCAGAAAGTTATCTTACGTTTCAGGAGTTGCCGTCGGAGTTATATCGGGACTTGGTGTGAACAGCTACTTGTTGGGGCTAATAGGACTTGTGAATCACTTAAACAAGTGAGAGACGCAGGATGCACGATGCAGGATACAGGATCCAGGATGCAGGAGACAAGAGACGGAAGACCGGGGACGGGAGACGGGGGGCAGGATGCATGATGCACGATATAAGATGTATCATGGATCATGCATCTTGTATCATTCATTGCAATGAAGAAGAACTGGGAATTAGTAAAACAAAATCCTAGGCTGGTCCAAAGGCTTGCCAAATCTCTGGAAATAAATCCGGTTACAGCACAGGTATTGATAAACAGGGGCATAAGAAACGAGGTCGAGGGAGAGCAATTCTTAAACAGTAGTCTCTTTGACCTTCCATCTCCATATCTCCTTAAGGATATGGATAAAGCAGTAGACAGGATTAGGAATGCTATTGAGCGAGTTGAAAAAATTGCAATTTATGGAGACTACGATGTCGATGGTATTACGTCTACGGCAATACTATATTTATTTTTAAAGAATCTAGGGGCAAACGTCATCTATTACAATCCGGATAGATTGAAAGAGGGTTATGGCGTAAATATCGACGCGATACAAAAACTTAAGAAGGAAGGTGTTTCTTTAATTATCTCCGGCGACTGCGGCATAACCGCGCAAGATGCAGTGATTGAAGCTAAGAGTCTGGGAATTGATTTTATAATCACGGATCACCACGAGCCGTCTGACGTTCTGCCAGAAGCGGCTGCCATACTGAATCCTCATCAAGAAGGATGTATTTATCCAGGAAAGGAAATTGCAGGGGTTGGTGTAGTCTTTAACCTGATTATCGCCCTGAGGAGATTGCTCAGAGATTCAGGCTTTTTTGAAAGCGGTGAGCCGAATCTAGGAGAATATCTCGACCTCGTAGCCCTCGGTACTGTTTCAGACTGCGCTTCACTAAGAAACGTTAATCGTATATTCGTGAAAGAAGGGATAAAGAGGTTATCAAACGCAAAACGTCTCGGCATAATAGCCCTCAAAGAAGTTAGTGGTACTAAAAGCAAGGTTGATGCCTATGATATTGGGTTCAAGCTAGGACCAAGAATAAACGCTTCTGGAAGGCTAAGCAGCGCTAGTTTAGCTGTAGAACTCTTCATTTCAAATGATATCAAAAAAGCCAGAGAACTCGCTTCGATCCTAAACGATGAAAACTCAAAAAGACAAACAATCGAGGGCAACATTATTAGAGATATAGTCGATCAGATAAAAACACGCCCTCGTGTTCTCAAGATGAATTCCTTGGTTCTTGCCTCTCCCGATTGGCATCAGGGTGTTATAGGAATTGTTGCATCAAAATTAGTCGAAATATATAAGAAACCGACCGTTATCATATCAATTCAGAAAGAGGGAATCGGCAAGGGCTCTGCCAGAAGTGTAGAAGGTGTAAATATTTATGACGCCTTATCCAAATGCAAAGACTTATTTGAAGAATTTGGTGGCCACGAATTGGCTGCCGGATTAAACATTAGGGTAGAAAAAATAGATGAATTCAGAAATCGATTTGAAAGGGCGGTCAACGATAGGTTTGTAGATCACACCTCAAAGATTCTAATCGATGGCGTTCTTAGCTTATCCGATCTTACTGACTCATTAGTAAACGAGCTAGGCCTTTTATCGCCGTTTGGAATTGGAAACCCTGAGCCGATATTCATAGCAAAGTCCGTAGATGTAACGTCCCAAAGATTATTAAAAGACAAGCACCTCAGTCTCAAACTGAATGACAATAATCATAGTTGTGATGCGATTTGGTTTAACCCCAAAGAACAACTGACATTACCTAATAAGATAGACGTTGTTTTCACGCCGGAACATAATGAGTGGAATGGCAAAAAATCAATCCAGCTTAAAGTAAAGGATGTTAATTGGTAAAAGGAGATGAGTTAGTGACCCTTCGGAAGGTGCACGGCATGGCAATAAATGAAGAAGGATCCAATTATCATTGTTGTGAAAGTCATCAATAACGATAGGCAAAACCATGGATTCCCGCCAACACTTGTGCTCGAATGCTTCCCCGATAAATGCTTTCGAGGACAAGTCTGTCGAGTAATCCGCGGGAATGAAAGAAAGGATAGGCGGGGTTTTCCAACCCCGCATAGATAAATCATAAGGAATGGAAACCTAAACGTTTCCGCCACATTTAATTAAGATACCGTCGATGTCAGAGGCCGGCTTGCAATCGCTTTTGCAATCTCATGTCACTTCCCGGCTCCAAAAGCATTTATGTTTGCAGACTACTTTAAAGAAGGTAAATTTAACACACTTAAATAAATTAAGGATAGTTTTAAGATGCACCCCACACTTTTTACGGTAGGTAGCTATTCGGTCTCTTCATTCACAGTCATGGTAGTTATCGCTTTTATAGTCGGCTACGTGCTCACTCTGCACGAGTTCAAAAGGAAGGGAATAGATGAAGGACTTTTGGACCTGCTTGCCGGCACCTCAGTAATTTTAGGATTCGTAGGTGCAAAATTATTATTTCTTTATCAGAACGCGACCTTTTCGGAATTTATTGCTCACCCCATCCAATACCTTGCTTCCGGGCTAACATGGTGGGGTACATTAGTACCATGCATCTTCCTTTGGGCATTGATAGCCAGATGGAAAAAAGTAAATTTCTGGCTAATCGGTGACGCTGCAGCCCCCGGACTAGTTCTTGCATACGGTATCGGTAGAATAGGCTGTCTGTTAGTTGGCGACGATTATGGCGTCCCGTCTAACTTACCCTGGGCACTCTCTTTTCCAAACGGCGCGCCTCCGACATTGGAAATGGTCCACCCCACGCAAATCTATGAGTTTTTATCTATGGTAATTGTATTCCTTTTCCTATGGACTTTGCGCAAAAAGGACTTGCCAGTAGGTTGGATCTCATATATAACGCTGATAATACTCGGCGTCGAAAGGTTCTTAATAGAATTTATCAGAAATACTACCCCGAGTTATATACCGGGTATCACTCAGGCGCAGATCATTTCGATCGGATTTATAGTTTTTGGTGCTTACAAATTTATAGTACTAAAATACCGATTGAGAAAATCGGTGGAAGCTAGGGGATAAAGAAGTAAATTTTTAATCATGCGAATCATAATAATAGGCGCGGGACAGGTTGGTAACTTTCTGGCAACAAATCTTTGCACTGAACACGACATTACCATGATCGAAAATGATAGAGAAAGGGCCGAGGAGATTAAAGACAGTCATGATGTTTTAGTCCTGCAAGGAGAAGGCGATGACCCTTCCGTTCTGCGGGAAGCCAATATTGAAAAAGCCGAGGTACTACTCGCGGTTTCGGGCGACGATAGGGTTAATATTATGTCTTCCTGTCTTGGATGCTCATTTGAGGTTCCGAAGATAATCCTTCGTATTAGAGATACAAATTATCTGGAGTATCACTCCATTCTAAAGAACTCGAAGGTTGATGTCGTTAATCCTGGGAAAATAATTTCAGAAAAAATTACAAGCCTAGTGAGCTCGCCTTTCGCCTGGAAAACCGAAACCTTTGCCGCCGGGAAAATAAATATGTTTAAACTGAAGATCGACGCGGAAACGCCGATACGCGGTAAGAAGCTCAGTGAATTGGGACCAGCCAAGGCATGGATATTTGTTGCTATTTCGAGAAATGGAAAAATCGCTATACCGACAGGCGAGACCAGGTTGGAATCAGGTGATTATGTATTTGCACTAGGTATACCCGATATTATGGACAGGCTTAAAGAGCTATTTGCTGTTGAGGATGAGACTATTAAAACAGCAATTATCGTGGGAGGGGGTAAGCTGGGAAGAAAAGTCGCAGGTTCACTAGTTGAAAAAGGTTTATCAGTAAAATTGATAGAGAGTGACTCCGAAAGAGCAAGATTGGTAGCCGAAGAGCTACCCAAGATTCTCGTCTTTAAAGGCGATGCAACTGATCGCGAAACTTTGCAAGAAGCCGGTGTAAAATCTTGCGATAATTTTATTGCACTTACGGGTGATGACGAAAACAACGTTCTAAGCGCACTCTTAGCCAAAAGCCTGGGTGCTAAAAGAACAACTGTGCTCTATACAAAACCAGATTATATCGACGTCATTGAGCGCATCGGCGTTGATAGAGCAATAAGTGTAAGACTTGCAATTGCAAACGAGATACTGAGCCTTCTTCATATAGGTGGCGTTGCACATGTAGCCCTGGTAGAAGAGGGGAGAGCCGAAGTCTTGGAATTTGACATTTCTGGAGATACTCAAATTCTAGGAACTCCGTTAAAAAACGCCCATTTCCCAAATGGAGCTATTGTCGGTATTGTGGTTAGAGATAGCGAGGTTATTATACCGAGAGGGGATTTTACGCCCCAACAAAATGACAAGCTTATAATATTTGCTCTTCCAGAAGCCATAAAAAAAGTAGAGAAGATGCTCGGCTAGTGAATATTAAATTTTCACTCCATATTATTGGGAATTTCTTAAAATATCTCGGTCTACTCATGTTGGTACCTATCATCTGCTCGGTCATTTATAGAGAAGATGATATTTGGGTATTCATCGTCTCTGCTCTCATTACATCAGTTTTTGGATTTACGCTCGAAATATCGACCAGGACACCTGAGAAAGCCTATGAATTACAGAGGAAAGACGGGTTTCTTGTAGCTAGCCTTTGCTGGATTACAGCCGCTCACTTCGGTGCGATTCCTTATATGTTATATGGAGTCTTCATAAATCCCGCTGACGCCGTCTTTGAAGCAATATCAGGGTTTACAACGACAGGCTCAAGCGTGTTGAGGGATATAGAGTCCCTACCCCATGGAATACTATTCTGGAGGAGTTTTACTCAATGGCTTGGAGGAGGTGGAATAATTGTTCTTGGAGTTGCCATACTTCCGCGACTTGCTGTAGGCGGGATGCAGCTAATGGCTCTTGAAACAACGGGCCCGACGAAAGAAAAAATTACACCCAGAATTGCAGAAACAGCAAAGAAACTCTGGGTACTTTATTTGGTGCTTACGGCTTTAATGATTGCATCACTTTATTTGGCGGGAATGCCGGTCTTTGAATCAATATTACACACATTTGCCACTCTCGCAACAGGAGGGTATTCTCCGAAAAACCTAAGCATAGCCGCATATAATAATCCCACGATAGAGATAATTGTCATAATTTTTATGATAATCGGAGGGACTAATTTTATATTACAATATGGCCTACTTAGAGGAAATTATAAAAAGCTCGTTAACAATCCTGAGTTTCGCTTTTATATTTTTTTAAATATCTTTGCCGTACTTATTGTTTCTCTCGATACATGGAGGAGTAATTACCCCACCTTTATTGAAGCCTTGAGATATTCTTCATTTCAGGTCATATCTATCGGCACAACGACTGGATTTGCCACAGCAAACTTTGACCTTTGGCCAGCCTTCTCAAAATGTGTGCTGTTAATTCTAATGTTCTTCGGAGCTTGCGCAGGATCAACCTCAGGCGCGATTAAAGACATTCGTATTATCGTACTTTTTAAAAAAGGTTATCGAGAAATTTATAAACTTATATACCCAAAGGCAGTGATTCCGATAAGGGTCGGTGAGGCCCCGGTAAACGAGGATGTTGTTTCGAGTATAGGCAGTTTCTTCTTGCTTTATATATTTATTTTTCTAGTCGGATCCCTATTGGTTATGGCTGCTGATAATTTAGACATCGCTACTGCCTTTTCAGCTTGTGCTACAACAATGGGGAATGTTGGACCCGGCTTTGGGAAATTGGGGCCTGTCGAACATTTCGGTGATCTTTCCAGTTTTACAAAGATCATACTTTCCTTACTAATGCTCGTTGGGAGGCTAGAGCTTTTTACAATCCTCGTGCTTTTTACACCGGCTTACTGGAAAAAGTGATATTCTACAATTATTGCGAAATTAAATCCCCGTCCCTTAATTTTAGATCATTTCTCCACAGTTCTAAATGATGTCATTTTACAGTCTCGTAGTTCTTTCAATTGTTATGAAAGTTATGGTATGATTGAGTCGATTTATTGATTCGGCGACTGCTGGTATTTTATACGCGCCAACCGAAGATGGGCGATTTTTAATTGCGACGATTCACTCAAGAATATTCTGATGGCGATTATATTCCTTGATGAAGTGACTTAATATTTAAATTTCAACCGCATGAAAGTTATTTTCGACCCTAAAGAAAAGATTAAAGAATCGACTTCTGCAACTATCGGCATATTTGATGGCGTGCACCTTGGTCACAAGAGCATAATCGGTCTTATGCGAAAGAGTGCCGCCAGAAATAGGTGTACTTCATGTGTTGTCACGTTTTTTCCTCATCCACAAAAGGTTATCCGAGGAATTGATATGCCTCTTATTGTTCCTCTCAGAGAACGATTCAGGTTACTGGAAAAAGAGGGAGTTGACATCGCTGTTTGCTTTAACTTTACGAAAGCCTTTTCAAAGATCTCAGCTAAGGACTTCGTTAAAAACTATTTAGTCGAAAAGCTAAACATTAAAACTATATTTGTCGGACCCGATTTATTCTTTGGAAGAAATCGGGAAGGAAATGTCGAGCTGCTGAAATCTATGGGGACATCATTCGACTTTGAAACCAGAACTGTTCGACCAGTCTATTTTGGGGATGAATTGATAAGCAGCACAGCAATCAGGGAGTTCATCGAGGATGGGAACGTGAAAAAGGCAGCAAATTTCCTTGGAGATTGCTTTAGCATCGAAGGAATCGTAAAAGAAGGTGAAAGGAGAGGGAGAGAGCTTGGATTCCCGACCGCTAATCTAGATACCGATTGGGAACTATTACCTAAGAATGGCGTTTACATAACCTGGGCGGAAATGGACGGAAAGAAATTTAAATGCATAACAAACGTTGGCACTCGACCAACCTTTGGAAAGAATCAGCTACTTGTAGAAACACACATAATCGACTTCAAAGGCGACATGTATGGAAAAACCATTAGGGTTTCATTCATTGATAGGCTTCGAGACGAAAAGCGATTCGCTAACGTTGAGTCACTTGTCTCCCAAATCTCGACCGATGTCGAAAACGCAAAGAAGGTATTTGCAGAGCTCGGTTAAAAAACTTGTAACGGAAATCGATCCGCTTCAGTTAATTGCCAATATAGATCTGAGAATACTTTCTGTAATATTAAAAAAGAGGGTAATCCTTGCACGTAAGAGCGACCACCAAGGTATACGGAATATTCGGACACCCAGTAAGCCATAGCCTTTCCCCTATAATGCATAATGCGGCCTTTAGAAAATTAAATCTAGATTGTGTATACGTCGCCTTCGATATACATCCAAACAATCTAGGATCCGCCACACACGCCATAAAATCGATGGGAATATCGGGAGTCAACGTGACAATTCCACATAAAGAAAGAATAATTTCACTCCTCGATGGAACCTCCCCAGAAGTAGCACTAACCGGCGCTGTTAACACCGTAAAGAATGAGAACGGAAGTCTTACCGGATATAACACCGATGTCGAGGGGTTTCTAACGGCGATAAAAGAAGATTTGGGAGTGACCCCGAAAGGCTTAAGGATATTTTTACTGGGAGCCGGAGGAGCAGCGCGAGCAGTCCTTACTGCATTATGCATGCATGGGGCTTCAGAGATATATTTGATCAATAGGACACTAGAGAAAGCAAATGCACTAGCATCAGAATTTAAAAAATCTCACAAAGATATATCAATAGAACCTTACGCACTGAAAGACACAGACTCTGTCGAACGATCACTCAGGACTGCAGACCTGTTAATCAACGCTAGTTCATCAGGTATGGAGAGAGTGGCTTCTGTAAAGCTTCGATTGGAATTATTACCAAAACAATCGCTGGTATATGACCTGGTATATAAGCCCAGAGACACTGCTCTTCTAAACAAAGCGAAGGAATTGGGCCTTAGAGCAGCCGGCGGGATAAGTATGCTCCTTCACCAGGGTGCTAAGAGCTTTGAGATCTGGACAGGAGAGACGGCACCCGTGGATGAAATGAGAAAAGCTATAAAAATTTGATCACGCCACCCCATGGGTAGGCAACGAGTCCCTTCGGCAAAGCCCTCCGCGAGCTTTGTCGAACGGCTCAGGGCAGGCTTGCTCGTGACAATTGATCGGTCCCTCTCTTTTCCGAAATGCTTTAAAATTAGAAAAGGATATGGCTTTAAGCCTTCAAGCTTGCTAGACTTAATGAAAAAAAATGAAATATGATTCCCAAAGACATCACCGTCGCTCTATACGCCTGAAGGACTACGATTATTCACAAGCAGGTGCTTATTTTATCACGATATGCGCATATAATAGAGCGTGCATTTTCGGTGATATCCTAGAAGGGCAGATTAAGTTAAATCAGTATGGCGAGATTGTTAATTTAGAATGGCTAAAGACCAATAATATGAGAACGAATCTAGTGTTAGATGCCTATATAATAATGCCGAATCACATTCATGGGATTATCTCAATTTCCGATTTTGATGATCGTAGGGGCACGTTGCAGCGTGCCCCTACATTTGAACATTTCGGAAAACCCGTTTCAAATTCGATTCCGACTATAATTCGCTTATTTAAATCCTCAGTAACCAAACAGATAAATGCTTTACGAGGCACCCTTGGACTGCCAGTCTGGCAGAGAAATTACTATGAACATGTAATTAGGAATGAAGATGATCTAAGTGAAATAAGAGAATACATTTTAAATAACGCGCTGAAATGGGATTTAGACTCTGAGAACCCCAAAAATTTAGTCTACATTTGAAATTATCAATTAAAGGATAATAAAGGACATTATGATGGGACACAGTAGGGG
>JBAUII010000118.1:0-4153 GCA_049682815.1 Thermodesulfobacteriota bacterium
ATTCGTTCATCTGGTTATGAGATCGCTGCGATTTCCTCGCGATCGTAGGAACCATATATTTCTGGGGCAAGCTCTTCAACAGCATTTTCTAATCGTATCCTTTATGGTTTCTAACTTCTTTGTATTGATAATGAAACGAGTTCAGCACAGGCACAAAGAAGTAAAAATCAAGGCTGCCCAAAATCCTCCCTAACCCTCCTTTAGATAAAGGAGGGGAACATTTGGTCCTCCCCTTTGAAAAGGGGAGTTAGAGGGGATTTCAACGTCTTCGTTCCTGATTTTATTAATACTGAAACAAGTTCAGCACAGGCCGCAATTTTTGGAAGGCCATTTTAATCCATCTCATTCTGAAATGGACCAATAAAATTGGATCGATGAAAATCATGGATGATGTAATTCTATAACGAGGCATCAATTCTCTTTATGTATTTAGTTATCCATTCCACCACCTTATCGTAGAGCTTCCACTCTATATTGCGACCATCGTCGAGCTTGGTATGATAAAATTCGTTAAGGCATGCAGTGGTAGCTGAAGAAATATTCTTCCTCAGGAATACTTCAACATCTGAGGGGAATCCCCTCGATCCCAGAATGCGAGTAATTAGCCTAAAGATGCCAAAATGGATGCGATTGAAGTGTGCGAATCGTTCGGGCTTTAAGTAATTGTAAAGTAAGAAGTTGTTAAAGAATTTGAGAGTGGTTGGTAAGCACATCTCAAAATTGAAATAAAACTTGTAGCTCTGGATAAGATTTTGAATGTCTCTATTAGAGATGTGGTAAATCGAACCCAGCAACCCCAGTTCTTCAGCATCCCAGAATATTGCTCTTACCGGGTGCTTCGGAGCACTGTTTTTGTACCTAAATAATTCCTCCAGAACGGAAAATAAGGTTTGAACTGACGCACAATTATCTTGGGCACCAATTTCCCAGCCATCATAATGTGCGCCTAACACGATTATTTTGCCAGGGGCTTTATCATTATATTTTCTGCCTAAATCTACAATTATATTTGCGCCTGCCAGTGTTTCTTGTCTGAAACCGTATTGTATCGCTATTTCCTTAATTTCATGTCCAGAGATTTCAGTCCACTGGTCACGCAATAGTCCGATAACAGGAATATTACAATGTTTGAAATGACTTAGATCAGGGAATTCTTTACACGCAAAGCCTGCATAGGGGTAACCAATACCGGTTTTTTCTAAATTTCCCTGAGCCACGAGTATTACACCGGCTGCTCCAGCCTTTAGTGCCGAGTAAACTTGCTCGGTACGGTGCGGAGAGATTTCCGCCAGATCGAATGCAACTATTTTATCTCTCGCGTTTTTACTTTGGAAAACGTTTAGTCTCTTTTTCACGTACAACAGTTTTTTCGGTCGTGTACTCAACTGTTCACCTGAATACCCCTCCTTATAGCCTGTGTTATCATAGAGATGCACTCCAAACATTTCTTGATTGTCGAAAATGAGCTTCGCCTTTTGCTGGATCGGTTCGACTGAGTCAAACTCAAATGTTTCTAGACGGATATGAGCATTTCTTGAGAGAATAGTTGAAGATTCGATTGCACTACAAATTGCCTTACGCGCCTTCCTTCCGTTCTCACTTCCCGCCCGTTTTGAATGATCGTTATTTTCATCCTTTATTTCTATAAGCCTTCTAAACAGGGAACATTTTCCAGGAATGGTGGCCGCACTGATGTTTCCATAGTAATCTGGATTATTGGCCATCTTTCCGCTTAACTCTTATAAAAGCCGAAGTGAAGACGTTTAATTGATCTATAATTCTCCATTAGATTTATCGAACTTTTCTGAATAAGTCCCCTTCCTTTACCCAACTGATTGGGAAATATTTAATCGGTAACGGTATCTTTTTTAAGTGGATAAAACCGTTGTCGGTAAAAGATCTTATATTTATTTGATCTTCGTATGGCTTAAAACCCATGGTCAAGCCGACAAATCTGCCCCAAAAGTTATTCTTAACAGGCGAATTGAAAAATAGGCCATTGACCCTTAGATATCTGGATAAATTTTTAATTGTAAGTTGTGTATCTACATGCTCCAGTAACCCACCGGCTACGATCAGGTCATATTCTTCACCTTCAATTTCTGGTATCGGATATCTCGCATCGGAGAGAATTGTGCTAACCGAGTTAGCTAAGGATCGCATTTCCAAGCTTGATTTCAATCTCCTGACCATGTTTTCATTTATGTCAATGGCTGTTATATGTGAGTGTGGAAATCTCTTCAAGATTGCGAGTGTATAGAGTCCTGTCCCCGCTCCGGCGTCTAATAACCTGACAGGTTGATTCTCATGAAACGAGATCTGCATTACAAAGTAATCCACTGCCCTTTTGTAATTATTCAGATACAAAAATAGGTCGTAAAATCTCGCAATGTTTGAATAAAGAAGCTGGTGATACATATTTAAAATTCAAAGCATCGATCCGAGCAGACTGCTGTCTCAGGGTTACGAGGATTGGATAATGTCACACTTTGCACAATCAAACCCACCGCTGATAGGAGAAATCACCTCCTTTATTACGCTCGTTTTATCCTTCATTCTCGAAGGGGTATTTCCGTGCAAGCTCATTATAAAGGTTTGCCTCTTCCTGACGCCCTCTCTTTTCTGCCCCTGACGCATAAATTCGGCACTTTTTCACGAGTTCTCCGCAAGTGAATCTATATTCTTCTACATTCAGATTGTTACTACATAACATCTTCTCCAATGCCTTTATTCTGTGTTTATCCAGTCCCCACTGCGAAGACAATTGATCTCTTCTACCCCCGTCTTTGATGGTTAAATTTTCGTTTATAAGCTTTACCTCGAATGAGTGAGTTGCCCTCAGCCAGAAATCGTAGTCTTCACATGCTGGGAGGCTTTCGTCAAATACACCAATTGTTTCAAAGACCTCTCTCTTGACTACTGAAGTTGACATACCAATGCAACATAGCGGCAATGCCTTTAAGTAAACATAACCAGACGGCTTCTTATGTTTTTTCATTTGATTAAGTAACGTCCCCCCCTTATACCAAATTTCGTCTGTGTGAAAAATACAAATATCTGGATACCGATCGATCGATTCTTTTGCCCTCCGGAGCTTCTGGGGAACCCATCTGTCGTCGGAGTCCAGAAAGGCCATAAATTTACCTTTGGAAATTTCAAGCCCGCGATTCCGAGCATGGGAAACACCATGATTTTCTTGATGCAGGTATTTGATCCTGGCGTCAACAAAGTTTTGGATCACTTCGCTTGTTTGGTCTGTCGACCCGTCGTCTACTACAATAACTTCGAAGTCCATGTAAGTTTGGTTTAGCACGGATTTCAACGCGGTCTCGAAGAGGTATCGGCGATTATAGGTGGGGATAATGACGGAAAATAACGGAGTATCAGGTTTTAACATCTCGGCGTGGATAATAAGCCAATCAGTTAATTGAGTTTGTTACTACCATATTAAACCGCTTATCAGCTATCAGATTTCGTGTAGCGACCGCAACTGAACGTATTATTACTTTAGTGATACCATATCCTATTGCTTCTGATAACTTTTCAGATCCTTCAGTGGTCGTTTCGAAAAGAATTTCATCGCTTTTTTTAGAATAGATCTGCCAATATAATTTTACGCGCGATTCACCTTTACTTATTTTCCAACTTCTAAAACCGCTCTTCGGAAAACAGGCGTTCGCTTTTAAATCCTTGACCGTCCCTCTTAGAATTAACTCGTCGTCACCTGTGATCCTTTGTGAATTAACTGAAGAATTTTCGGCGATATTATAATTCGCATCCTCAAGGACTGTCCTAACTACGTCCGTGAAATCATTTTCTGAAACCCCGGCCTTACCCTCGATTGATTTTAGATCAGTCATTGGAATACACAATACGCCCATTCCGATTCTCCCTAGCTTTTGTCCCTCTCGAAGTTCTAGAACGATGGGTGTTATCTCAATCGGCTTTGTTTCCTCATGGATCGTCATGTTCGGAGGTTTTGTAGCATCTTGATTAATAGTTTTTTCGGTAGGTACACAACTATGTAGAATCAGCTCGACTGAAACAATTGATATAATGAAAATAAGATTGTCAGTGTTCACGATATATCCTTTATGTTGTCATTAGATCAGATTACATTAAACTACAAGAATATGAAACTACATAAAGGTAG
>JBAUII010000119.1:0-4531 GCA_049682815.1 Thermodesulfobacteriota bacterium
GTGCTGAGGACTGTCGGTTTTGATAAAATCATGCCAATAAGGCACGATTATAATAAAGCAATTGAAGCACTTCAAAACCCCTCCGCATAGAGAGGGCGATATGCCAAAGTGATATCAGAAAATTTATTCTTCGTTCTTATTCTGCGCCTTTGCTGTAATTTGCCGGAAATTACCCGCAAGTGCCCGAGGGCTGGTTATGGAATGGATTTCTTTGCACCAGAATGAAATTATCCCTCAATGGGAAAAGGCAATGCATATGCAGACTTTTGATAAAATTGAACCCCTAAGGTGACAACCGGGGGTCCATGGTCCTGTACTTCAGGGGGAAAGGTGTGTCAGATGTAGATGCTCATTAATTTGGTTGCGCTTTTCCTAAAATTAATCAACCAAAGGACGCCTATTGAAAAATCAAGAAATTGTTGTTGTGAGGAGATGTGCCCGCTAATTTAGAAGCGGTATAGTAAGCAATTGACGTAGTCCGTGATATACAGAAATAATTATTGCTACCGTCAGGATATGAAAGAGAATCGGTGGTATGATGCTCTGAGATCGTTCTCGAATCATTCCTAGAGACAGGCCAAACCCAAAAGCAACGATTGGAAGTATGACTTCGGACAACCTGGGCAGGAGTTCTTGCAATGGCGAGAAAAAAGGCACAAAGGAAAACGCCGAGGTCGTTGAATAAACAAGACTAGATGCCAGAACCGGCCATGATAAAAACCAGCGCCCAGCGACATATTGAATTGGGGAGCGTTGTGCGAGGATGCCATGAACAAGGCTTCGAAATAGAAGTTCAGCAGAAATCGGATATAGCACTACTGCAACGAGAAATTGAGCCGACCGAAGGGGATCGGATATGTAATCAGGTGAAACCCAAGCTGCCCCCGCGAGCCCTCCTAAGATTACGGCAGGAAGCAGAATCCACCAGTCGTGGCCTGCGGGAATTCGAAATCCGAAGGTCCAGTACCGCTTTCGAGCAAAAAGAAGTAAAAGTATTAAAGTTAAAATCGTAGTCGTTATGCCGAACCCAGGCATCGGGGTTATGAGCGTGTCCGGTATCTTTGCAGAAATCAGGCTCGTCATATTCAACAGCTTCATCAGTCCCCACCCGGCTGTAAGGGCACCGGAGCTCACAATCAATACGCCAACTAGCTGCAAGAAGTATTGAATCGGATTCGGTTTGCGAAAAGCCTCTCTACAGGCCTTGGCAATTTCCAGTGGAGTTAGTTTCGTACCTGTTAATCTCGGGGAACCGCCGATATCGGGTGAACCACCCCAGCGGTTGTCCGGCCGGCGTCCATCAACAGCCGGGTCAAGAAAATTCAACTTTTCATAGAGCTTAGTTAAATCCCGCGATAAGAAAAGATCAATTTGCCGAAGCGAGAATGTTTGAGGTTCCCTCTGTAAAACAACCAGGCCAAGACGATCCCCGTGAAGCTTGACTAGATATTGCTCCACCTCGTAAATCCCAATATCAGCTCGGCATACGATCGCAATACGGTGATCGGAGATTTCCACGCGTGCAAGCTCTTCCACCGCTTTAACAAGCTCGAAATCACTCGGGTGGTAGGCCATTTGGTCGATTTTGCGTAAGGTATCTGCCGTATATTCGAGAAAATCAATTTCTTCCCAGTGTCCTTCTTTTTTGATCGCTAGCTCATCTAATCTAAGATCATCGATGTCTTTCATAGTTTTTTCATAGAGATCGGGTGGGAAGCCACATAGATCTTTGCATTCAAGACCAAGTGAATCGATAGTTCCTTCTAGCCTGACCAGGGGAATGATCATTTTCCGAATCGCTTCATTCTCATTAAGACGCAGATGATTCAGCAATACCCAGATAGCTAGAACGGTATCAAGATCTGGACTATTGGCATAGATCGTCCACTCCCGATTTCGAAGGTTGAGTCCCTTGAGGAGCATTACTATTGCCTGTTCGCAGGTGGAAAGAGTAAAAGCACGAATACAGCCTTCATGATGATCAAGATTGTAGATCTGCCGTTCATGATCTAGGAAGGGTTCCCCCTGTGCTGCGCCGTCCAGGAATATTGTGCCCGCTGGATACTTTCTCGCAGAGGATACAGATACCGCTAATCCCCGCTCTAATCGTAGCGTCACATTGGGGGCTTCCAGACAATTGAGAGTTTTTATATTTCCGTCATTTTTTATGACATAGCGGTTCGGGACATCGATATAGCTTTGTCCCCTATCTTGAATTTCCTGATCTCGTTGATAAGGATCCATTAATACAACATTCTGGTGGTGTTTTTCCACTTCCTTCTTCATATTTCCTTCAGGCGTGTATTACTTTTCTAATCAAGCTAAATTCTACCTGAGCCCATCTCATTGACCCAAACGTCAAGGACTTTAAAAAACTAAAAAACTGAATGAAGGGTTACATGGATAGGAGCTAGAAAAGGAAATATCTCAGTTGAACCGCCCCGCCCTTCCCAATCCTAGACTCCTAGTAGCCCTTGCGTCAGGGCTTTGTGTAATAATACGGATGGATTCTCGATAAAGCCTGTACTCGAATGTACTTGTCGAGTAAACTTCGGGAATGATCGTATACTGAGGGATGCTGAATCCAACGATTTCTAAAAAATCAAGGGGAGCGCGACCGCGTGATGCAGGATTCAGGATGCAGGAGATAGAAGACGGGAGACGGGGGACCGGAGACGGAAGACAGGAGACGTAGTTACAATCAGTTATAGGGGAGTCGTTCTTTACTGATCTTATCAAAAATGTGGATCCTTTCGGGCGGAATTTTAAAGAAGGCTCTTTTTCCGGGGATGATATTTTCTTCTGCCGGCGCCCTACCCTTTATCTTTATTCCCCTCCACAAGCCGTCTGCCCAGACGTCACTTCCGGTCGGCTCCAGAAGAACCACCTCTGCCTCAATCGCCGTCTCATCACCCTCGGCGCTGACAACTATATCTGACGGCCTTATTCCAATGAAAATCTCAGCCTTTTCAAATTGTTTAAGAATGGGTTTAACTACGGGAACATCCTTGAATAATGATCCATCTATGACATTTATTGGCGGACTCCCGATAAATTCAGCAATGAAGAGATTCGCGGGTCTTCTGTACACATCGATCGGAGGCCCGCATTGCATAATCTTACCCTGGTAAAGAACAGCGATCCTGTCTGAGAGCACCATCGCCTCCTCCTGGTCGTGAGTTACATATACGATTGTTTTCTTTATGTCTTGATGAAGCCTTTTTAGCTCTGCTCTCATTTCTATCCTCAACATTGCATCCAGATTTGAGAGCGGCTCATCCATCAGAAAGGCCCTTGGCCTCCTTATAATCGCCCTTCCGAGAGCGACTCTCTGCCTCTGCCCGCCGGAGAGCTCTCTCGGCTTTCTATGTAAGAGGGATTCAAGACCAAGTAGAGCCGCCACCTGTTTGATTTCTGTATCTATTTTTTGTTTTGACTCATTTTTCACACGCAGGGGAAAACCGATATTTTCATACACGGTCATGTGTGGATATAGCGCGTAGCTCTGGAATACCATAGCCACGTCTCTTTCACCGGGGGAGAGTCGATTGATCGGCTCTCCATCAAAATAAATCGCGCCCTCACTTAACTCCTCCAATCCGGCAATCAAGTTCAGGATGGTTGACTTGCCACATCCGCTGGGCCCCACGAAGGTGAAAAACTCCCTGTCCTCTATTGTCAGGTCGAGTCCTGTAACAACCCGCACGTCTTTGAACCTCTTCTCAACACCTTCGAATTTGATTTCTGCCAATGTTCTATCCCTTGATCGATCCTGCAGTTAATCCTTCGACAATCCTCCTCTGGAATGCGAATGCAAGCAAGATAAGTGGTATGGTTACAACAACGGAAGCCGCTGCGATATCGCCCCACGGCACCTCGTGGAGACCAGGGAAAAGGGCAATCCCTACAGGGATTGTCCTCGAGGCAACGGTCGAAGTAAATGTCAGCGCAAAGAGGAACTCGTTCCATGAGAAAATAAACACGAGGATTGCCGTAGCAAAAAGCCCCGGGGCAGATAACGGTAGGATTATTCTATAGAAACTCTGAAAAACCGTGCAGCCATCTACCCTTGAAGCGAGGTAGACCTCATGGGGGATGCTTCTGAAAAAGCTGGTCAAAATCCAGATCGTTAGTGGAAGAGAAAAGGATGTGTAGGTGATTATTAACGCAAACACCGTATCCCTTAATCCGAGAGCCCTGATTATGATATAAAGGGGACTTACCGTCGCAATTGCGGGAAACATGGATACAGACAGTACGAAGACCAAGATGAGTCCCTTTCTTCTCACATCAAGCTTCGCCAGCGCAAACGCAGCCAGTGAACCGATCACGAGTGAGATAACTGTTGTGCTGCACGCTACAATAAAGCTATTGGCGATTATCCTGAAAAAGGGATGCGCTCGAAAGATGGATACATAATGACTGAACGTCGGGTTACGGGGTAGAATAGGCGGCAGTGTTGACAATTCCGCATCGGGCTTTAGAGATGTTATGAACTGCCAGAGGTACGGGCCGAGACAATAAGAACAAA
>JBAUII010000120.1:0-17982 GCA_049682815.1 Thermodesulfobacteriota bacterium
CGGACGGCCTTGCCCTGAGTAGTGAGCCTGTCGAACTATCGAAGGGTTGCTTCTTTGTACCTGTGCTGAACTCGTTTCAGTATCAAGACAAAGAAGTTATAGAATTAATTCTAGAATGGAGGACTGAAGTCCTCCGCTGAATTTCAATGACGGATAAAAACTACAAACATTTCTCCTGCTCAGAACTTTCACTGAATGCGAGAGAGGAGCTCTTCGCTACGGCTCCAAGGGTAGATGTCTGGTTTTTATTGGAATACAGAGGAGCATGGACTGATAAGGCTCTTCTTGACAGCAAAATACCTGAAGATGTGAAAAAGCAAATAAATCTATATCTCGAAACAATTACCAACTCCAGATTGCAGTTTATCAAAAGACATGATAATTCTGGCGATACGCTAAAATTCTATGTTGCAAAATCCGATGAATCAGAACCAAAACTTTATGAAGTAGATTTGAGAAAATATGAAGAGCTGCTCGAATTGGATCTCAGCAAAATGCTGGGGAATGGTCTATATTTAAGAAAAGAGCCTCTCTTTTTAATATGCACGAATGGCGAGTACGATAAATGCTGCGGTAAATATGGTGCACGTGTGTACTTAGAAGCGGTTAAGAATGAAAACGGTTTTATGATATGGCAAACGACTCATCTGGGCGGTCATAGATTTGCAGCGAATTTATTGCATTTACCATCTGGGATTTACTACGGCCGGGTAGGGGATGTCGATGTCCACAGATTGATTAAGGAGGCAACAAATTGCAAAATAGACCTCGAGCACTATCGTGGACGTACGTGTTACAGCAAAGAAGTGCAAGCTGCTGAATATTTTTTAAGAAACTTGACCGGCGAAACTGAAATCTCCGCTTTTCAATTTAAAGAAGCTAAGAATATGGGTAAAGAAAATTTAATTTTTGAATTTAATTCGAAATGGGATGGTAAAAACCATCTTGTTCAAATAAAAAAAGATAAATCAGCACTTATGAACTTCACAAGCTGCAAAGATCGAGAAAAATCCCCAATAGCACAATACAGACTAATTGATTGCAAATCTTTGTAGGACCAAGTGGCTATTCCCTTTTATTCATTTTAATTTAGTCCTACTTAATTTTTATCAATCTGGGGAAATCCGAAAAAATCTCACACTTTCTCGAAACAGAAGGGGGTCTCTTGTTTACAAGTCTAAGTGATGCCCCTACAATCATCTAAAATGTCTCGTCCACTTCGGATTGAGTTTCCTGACACAATATATCATGTCATGAATCGTGGGATTGCGCGTCGAAAGATATTTACAGAGACAGAAGGATACAGGGGATTTCTAAACAGGACAGCTGAGAGCCATGAACTTCGCGGTTTTGAAGTTTTTGATACTTGCGACCGGGTGGGAGTAAAAATGGATATAGATAAAAGGTTCAGAAAGAAGGTTGAGAGATTGTGAGCAAGAGTTATAAACAAAAGACCCCTTGTTTTTAATATTTTTTTGACAATGTATGTGCCTTACCATATAATAGAAAGGTAAGGAGTTTGGCATGAAATCGAAACTCACGTCTAAATATCAGATAACTATTCCTCGTGAAATAAGAAAGAAACTCAAATTGAAGGTTTCGGATGCTATTGAATGGAAATTCGACGATAACAGGGTCTATGTCGAGCCCGTGAATAAGTCTTTTTTAAAATACAAGGGCATGATTCGAGTTGGGCCAGGCAACATAAAAGAAGACATAGACAAATCAAGAAAGATTAGAGCCATGAAATATCAGTGAGTTCTTTTATCATAGACACAAATTGTCTCATTTCTTATGTTACGGATAGAAATCCCGCTCAGACTGAAAAAATAGCTGAAGTCCTAGAGAATGCCTCGGATTTAAAGTATGAAATTTTCATAATATCAAATGTAATAACTGAATTCGTCTATACTCTGCAATCAGTTTATGAGCAAGACCCTAAACTTATTTCAAGCATGCTTTTAGACTTATTTAGTAATCCTGGAATCGAATACGTTCATAGTTACAACATCGACATCATTTTAAGTCTTTGGCCAAACAAGATAAAAGACTATGGAGATTCAATAGTTGCAGCCGCCGCGTTAGAACATAATGTTCCGATTCTTACTTTCAATAAGGCGTTTTCAACGCAACTTGCTGATATTAGAGTCAAACATCAACTCCTAAAGTAAATCTTCCGCCAAAGTATCCAATCCTTTCTTTACGAGTGGAATCGCTAATTCCCTGTAGCGCCGCACAGGCCTGTTCATTTTCGACTGTTGTATTTAAATTTCACGTCATACGCATTACGAATTTAAACCGCGATGGGCACAGCGATTTTTTTACTTTGATTTTATAAACGGGTTCAGATCCTGGAATTCCTTCCATGCCCTTTGAAAATCTTCCATATCCTTTTGGGCTTTAGCCATTGAATTCATTGCTCTTGTCCCTTTCTCAATAATCTCATAAAACTTGACGCTTAATTCCATAGGCAAATTCATCATTTTAAACCATTCCTCATATGGATTTTTCATAAAACTCTCCTCTTTTAAATCTTGAGATCTAATGCTTATACATTATAACGGTAATAGGGATCGATATCTTTTCTTCTTGTACCATTCGGTTTACTAGTTGCCTATTGGGGAGAATCATCTTGATTTTGTCTATTAATTATTCTAGAATCTGTAAAGGGATAAGAGATTGGAGTTTAGGTTTAAGGAGTGGATTAATGGTGTATCAGTGGGAGAGGAAATTCTTTTCTCATGAAACAGGACTACCATTTTCAGAAAAATTTTGAGACAGGCATGCCATGCTTCCAATAAGTGTCTACCTTTATTTTTTCGATACCACCATATTATTTCGGAGATCCCCCGACCAGTTAGTTGCTGAAATGGTTTTCTAGCGTGAGATGAGAGACATGAAAAATCGAAATAAGGATAGTTTTCGATCGGACTTGGTTACATCACCCGGGGAAAGCGTTGATTCTAAAGATTTTATATCCGAAGAAAATGGTCAAATATCATTAAGAGAGATGGACCTTCTCCACGATAACCTACCATGCGGTTATCACTCGGTAAATTATGAGGGTGGGTTCGTTTTCATGAACGAAACCGAGCTCAAATGGTTGGGCTACCGAAGAGAGGAGCTTATTGGGAAGAAAAAGATTTTCGACATAATTACTCCCGATAGTGAAGAAATAATTTCTCGTAGTTTGGCTTCTCTGATAGGGCGAGGGTGGGTGAGGGATGTTAAATTTGAATTTGTGCGTAAGGATGGATCGATTCTACCCGTGCTTATGAATTCGCGTTCATCCACGGACGCGCTTGGTAATTTTGTTTGCTGTAAATCTGTGGTCATACACATAACTGACCTAAAGCGTGCTGAAGACTCGCTGAAGGAATGGTTATATCGGAAATCGAAAAAAGATCGTTACGGGGACATTATAGTTGCTGTTACCAAGAGTATCCACCAGTCGCTTGATCTCCAGGAAGTGAT
Organism: Thermodesulfobacteriota bacterium; assembly: GCA_049682815.1. GTDB lineage: Bacteria > Desulfobacterota_D > UBA1144 > Nemesobacterales > CSP1-2 > DASWID01. The sequence continues at coordinate 3,475 of JBAUII010000120.1, forward strand.
GGAAAACGCTGTGCAAGCAATGAGCCAAAATATGGAGAGTGTAGATAATGTTTGTATCTACCTAGTTGAGGGTCAGGACGCGGTGATGAAATCCTATAAAGGCTATCCTGGCTGGTTTGTTGAGAGGGTAAGGAGAATACCATATCCAAAGGGCTTTACCTGGAAGACAATACTTGACGGAAGAGCCCTTTATTGTCCTGATACAGACGAAGATGAAATAATTGGGCCTGCTGGACGGGAAATGGGAACCAAGAGCTATGCATCAATGCCTATTGGGTTTGAAGGAAAGACTATTGGTTGCATCGATATAAATTCTTTGGAGAAAAATGCATTTGATGAAGAAGAGTTGAAGCTTTTAGAGGTCGTCGCACGCCAGATCGAGATAGCAATAGGCAATGCCCGGCAAGCACAAGCGTTGAAAGTGAGTGAGGAAAAGTTTCGCAATCTTGTCGAGCAGACTAATGACTGGGTTTGGGAAATCGATAAAAACGGGGTCTTTATTTACGCCAGCCCCCAAGTGTATGAGATACTAGGCTATAAACCTGAAGAGGTTCTCGGGAAAACCATTTTCGACTTTATGGCTTCAAACGAGGCAAAGCGGTTTCTTGAGATCGTAGAATCGTTTATTCAAAAGAACGAGCCATTTGCTCGTCTTGAAAAGGTCCTCACTCATAAGAATGGGAGTCCAATCGTCCTCGAAACCAGCGGATCACCTGTTTTTGACGGCACAGGTCGTCCTCAAGGTTATCGTGGAATCGCTCGTGATGTAACTGAACGAAAGCAAAAAGAGGAAGCTATTGACCGTTTGAGGCGTAAAAAAGAGTTGATTTTGAACTCTGCGGGAGAGGGGATTTTCGGTATTGACCATCAAGGGAAAATCGTCTTTGTTAATCCTGCCGCGGCAAGAATGACGGGGCGGGCGTTCGAGGAACTCATCGGTAAGATAGGTCATGAAATCCTACACCATTCCAGGCCTGATGGCACTCCCTATCATATCGAGGACTGTCCGATCTATGGGGTATTTAAAAACGGCGTTTCTAAGAAAGGAGATGATGAATTTTTTTGGAGGAGTGACGGGACAAATTTCCCAGTTGAATACGTCGCAACGCCAATCCATGAAGGTGGCAAACTGGTTGGAGCGGTGGTTACCTTTAGCGATATCACAGATCGCAAGCGTCGCGAGGAGGACTTGAAAAGTAGGAATAGGGATTTACAGATACTTAATGAGATTACGCAGGAAGTGCATCGATCACTAGACCTTGAGCGAATATATAGGGTCGCATTGGATATGGTTGTAGGTTTGGAATATGTCGATATGGCTATGGTCTATTTAGTGAACGATGAACGCGACGAGGCTATTCTGAAGGCCCACGCGAATGTTGCGGAGGACTACGTGAGAAGGGCGGGGAGGATTTCCTATCCTAGGGGCATTACCTGGAAAGTTATAGAAGGCGGTAAGGTATATAATCATGAGGACGTACAGATGGACCCAAATTTAGGTGCTGCGGGCAGGGATTTGTTTCACCACAGTGTCTTAGGCATACCCATAACCTCAGATGAAAATGTCATAGGTGTCATATGGTTTCTGAGTTACAAGGAACGGAAATTTCAAGAGCGAGAGATAAACCTGCTGACCTCGGTTGGGAATCAAATCTCGGAAGCCATAGTAAAAGCTAGGCTCTATGATGAGATATCGAAAAAGAAAAGGTACGAAGAAATTATCAACATGGTTACTAGAAGTGCTCACCGGTCGCTTGACCTCGAGGAGGTTATGAAATATGCGGTTAATGCTGTGAGTAAAAATATCTTTGGCGCTGAAAACGTGGGGATTTATCTGATCGAGGGTGAAGAAGCGGTATTAAAAGCGTATCAGGGTTTTCATCATGAGTTTATTGATCAGATTCGAAGGATTCCATATCCCAGAGGCTTTATCTGGAGAACTATCATTGAAGGAAAGCCGAGATACTGCCCGGACGTAGATCAGGATACGACCATAGGTCCAGTCGGTAAAAGGGCAGGAACAAAGAGTTACGTTTCCATGCCTATTAGGTTTGAAGAAAAGACAATCGGGGCGTTAGGAATAAGCAGTTTCTTGGTAAGAAATGCGTTTAACGAAGAGGAATTAAAATTACTGGAGATGGTAGTCCAGCAAATTGAGATTGCTATGAACAACGCGAGGAAGGCTGAGATGTTGCGTGAAAGTGAAGATCGATTCAGAAAGCTATCTGAATCGGTAAGAGTTATCCCCTGGGAGACAGATCCTGTTACACACAGATTTACCTATGTTGGACCTCAAGTAGTGGAAATTCTTGGATATCCGATTGAAGATTGGCATAAAGATGGTTTTTGGATCGAACATATGCACTTGGATGATCGATATCGGGTTTCAAGCTTCTGTGAAGAGTCTTCTCAAAAATTCGATGATTATGAAATTGAATATCGTATGGTTACGGCAGACGGGCGCGTGATATGGCTTCTTGATTTGGTGAACGTTAAAAGGGAGGGAGATACTGTAAGGTCACTCAGAGGCATGATAATAGACATCACGGAACGGAAGGAAGTTCAGGAAGAACTACAAGCGGCTCGTGACGAATTGGAAAAGAGGGTTACCGAAAGAACCCTGGAGTTAACCCAGACCAATAAAACATTAGAGAAGGAAATATACGAGCGAACGCGCGCTGAAGACCAGATCAGTAAATCGCTTAAGGAAAAGGAGGTGTTGCTGAAAGAAATTCATCATCGTGTGAAAAACAACCTCCAAGTTATATCAAGCTTACTCAGTATTCAATCGAGGTCTGTCGGAGACAGAGGAGTCCAGGAAATTTTTAATGAAAGTAATAACCGCGTTAAATCGATGGCACTGATACATGAGCAACTGTATAAAGCCCATGACCTCGGAAGCATTGATTGTGGTGAATATGTCAAAAACCTTGTAGCACACATCTTCGAGTCTTATAGGGTGGACTTAGATAACATTAAATACCGAGTTAAGATACAAGAAATGTCTGTGGATATAGACACGGCTATGAATTGTGGTTTGATCATCGGTGAGCTGGTATCAAATTCACTGAAACACGCATTCCCGACAGGTCGGGTGAAAAATAAAAAGATAAGATCGGATGGAGAAGTTACAATTGAACTTCGTTCGGATAATTATGGTAGAGGTGGCTCGCGGCGTCCCCACTATACTCTGATTGTGAGTAATAATGGGAAGTCCTTTCCCGAGCATTTGGATTTCCAGAATGCCAAAACATTGGGTTTGCAACTGGTGAAGACAATGGTTGAACAACTGGATGGGAATATTGAGATAAAAAGGGGTGAAGGGACATCATTCGAAATTACTTATTAGTTCTTTGTCAGTGGTATTTTATTCTCTGTCTGTTGTCAGTGGTTTCAATAACAGGGGAATGATGACCAATGACTAAGTACAAAGAACTGGGGACTAACAATTAATGACAAGAATTCTAGTTGTAGAAGACCAAAGAATCATAGGAAAAGATATCGAGCAGGCTTTATACAAATTAGGTTATGATGTAATTTCCGTGGTTCAATCCGGCCAGGAAGCAATTCTAAAGGCAGATGAAACTATCCCTGATTTGGTTCTGATGGATATTCTTTTAAAAGGTAACATGTCCGGTATAGAAGCCGCCCAGCAAATCAGGAAACGCCTGGATATACCTATAGTTTATCTTACCGCTTACAGCGATGAGAACACATTAAAGAGGGCGAAGCTAACGGAACCCTATGGATACATTGTCAAGCCTTTCAGTGAGGGTGACCTAAAGGTTTCAATAGAGATTTCGCTCTACAAGAGCGAGTTAGAAAAAAAAGTGAAGAAGGGCAGCAAGTGGGTAACATCCGCGTTGAATAGCATGGGAGACGCCGTTATTACCGTTGATATGAATAGTTGTATAACATTTATGAATCCCGCGGCCGAGGAATTGACCGCGTGGAAGAGAAAAAACGCTCTAGGTAAGGGCCTGAGCGACATTTTGAGATTAATAGATCGGAAAACCCAGAGACTCTCAGACATACCTGTTAGTGGAACTCTAAAGAATGGTACCATTATCTCTAGCTCTAAAGAAGTTCTTAAATTAAGTAACGGTCGTGAAGTAATGGTGTCCTATACTGCCTTTCCCATACACGAAAATGGAGGGAAAATAATTGGCTCTGTTATGCAGCTACGTGAAGTTGAAAATCCTAATCTAAACAAGGCAAAGACTGCTGTCCATGATCAAGGGAGGCGGACTATGGCGAGCGCCGTCGTCCCAACCAGTGTAGGGATAGTTTCTTCTTCATCTCTGGTCAGAGAGGGATTACGGCGAATAGTGGAGGCCGAGGATGACATTGAGATATTGGCTGAGGCATCGACTTTCTTCGAGATGATGTCGATCATTACTACAAAGGATCTGGATGTCTTGCTTATAGACTCTTCGATTCCGGATCTTGATATGGTGAAAATCCAGCAGTCAATAAGTGAAGACACGATTGATACAAAGATCCTGCTCCTGCTTCATACACTCGACGAGGAATTTATTATAAATGCTATCTACCTGGGCGTTCAGGGATACGTTAAGCAAACATCGATTCCTGCTCAGCTCATCGACGCAATCAGGTCGATAAAAAGAGATGAACTCTGGGCAGAAAGGGATGTATTGGCAAAGGTATTAAGAAGGTTAATAGGTGCTAAACACGATAATTTAGGATTATTGACAAGTTCCCTGACATCAAGGGAAAAGGAGATCGTAGAACTTATAGCTCTTGGCTTCAGCAACAAACACATTTCTCAGAAGCTGTCTATAAGTACGAATACTGTAAAGAATCATTTGGCAAATATATTTACCAAACTGGGCATCAGTAAACGACTTCAGCTACGAGAAAAATTTAAAGCTTAGGGCCTTCAAAAAGATTAATGTAAGTTAGAAGGCCAATAGTTCATCGCCTTAGATCACTCGGACATATGATTTTGAAAAAAACCGGATCGGTTGAGGCATGGTTACGACTTGCAAATGACGGATTTCCAGGTAAAAACCCAAAGAGTTACTATTTTTATACTAGTACATTCCTAGTCCCTTTTTATGGTTCATATAGTGCAAAATTACTATTTAATTATGTCTTGTAATCTGCTATAAGTCTAAACATATAACTCTATTGGTGGGGAGTTTTTCAAATTAATATCAACGAAGGGATTACGGCTGCGGTGAGACTGTGAATAAACCGATCGTTGTAGGATATCCTGAGGTAAAATTGGATGAACTGGGTACCACTTCGAAGAATCCCCTTGGAATTCCTGAAGTGTTGCGCCGAGAGGGGAGAGAAAACTATGGCGTGGAACAGAGAATGTGCTTAGCTTTAAACAAGGAGGGGAAAATAATATCCGTCAACGAGGTTTGCGCGCAGGAGCTTGGATACAGGGTAAAAGAGCTAATTGGCAAAGCAATTGGTAAGGTTATTTACAGTAAAGATAGAAATCGAACCAATGGTCATTTGATGGAGTATATCAGTGGTCTTTCCCCCGGACTAACCCAAGATTTCTTAATGGTCGGCAAACAGGGAAACACCTTTTTATCCAACTGCACCTTCTACACTATGCATAATTCTGTACTCGGAACGGTTTTGTTCATGGTTTCCGAGCGAGGATCAGATAGGCGTCCTTCCGGCTCGGTTATTCAATTGTTTGACGGCCTGAACAATAAATTTAAAAAGGCTCGCGAAATCACTCTGATCGTTCTCACTCCGTCTGCAATACTTGTTGAAGGTATGCAGAAGATATTAGAATCGGAAGGTGACATGCATATAATCGCAAGGGTTTCTAATCTGAACGAGCTTAAGCCTTTTATCAACAGCGGCATACCCGATGTTTTAATCGTTGACACCGTCGCGCCAAATTTAGACGTTAATGAATTAATTATGTCAATTGGGGAGAAAGACGTTCAGACTCAAGTACTTTTGCTGCTTCACACGCCTGATCATCAGCTTGTCGTTGATTCTTTAAACCTGGGCGTCAAAGGATTCATAACCAAAAAATCAAAGTCTCAGAGATTGGTTCAGGCAATACGTATTATTCGAAGGGGCGAAATATTCGGTGACGTGAAAATCATGAAACGTATAATTGCAGAATTTTTAATCAGGCAAGACAATGCGGATGCCATTTACGATAACAAGCTGACAAAAAAAGAGATCGAGATAGCTAAGCTGGTTACCGAGGGATATAGCAATAAGGTCATAGCGAAAGAACTTTTCATATCCGATAAAACGGTGAAGACGCACCTAAACCGTATTTATAAGAAATTAGAAGTTACCAGCAGGTATGAGCTAACAACCAAACTCAGATAAAAACAAGTCTTTTGTCCTTTGTCCTTCGTTCTTCGTCCGTTGTTTGCATATTAGTTCTTTGTCAGTGGTCCTTCGCTTTAAATGCAAATGACAAGGGACGAGGGACCGTTGACTAATTACAAATGACTAAGGACAGATCACCAAGGACAATATTCTACTTCATCCCCAGCGCGGCCATCAGTACCGCGAGCTTGTTTGTGTAAAAGACAAGGTTCGTACAATGTGTCTTATCGGCGTAACACAATCCCTCATCCTTCGCGGCGAAGTCTTCAGCAAATTTCAAAACCAGTTCCGGATACCCGGTGTCTTCGAGGTGCCGCCGCATTTGGTTATTCGTCTGATAAGCATAGAGGAGGTAACGCATATACACCCCGATGCCGGTGTTGTAATCGTTATCATCACCGCTTGGAGAACCTCCGATGGTGCCGGGGGTGGGGTGAATCACGTTGCTCCACGGAAAAAAGTGGGTGCCGTCGGATAGGTACTCCAGAACACCATCGGTGATTCTCATCGCAAGGGCGATCACGGCCTTCCGGTGCGCGGGGACAGCTTCGGTGAACCTAAGCAATCCCCCCAGGATGAGACCTTGATCACCCGCCCAGATCAGATCACTGTTAAAGTCAGAGTCCGCATGACCGTCTTTGAAGGTGCTTACCCTTTCCCGTACTACGGCCGGGCCATCACTCAGGTTAGAATCCAAGGGATACAGCAGGGAATCGTCGGGATCACCCTGGAAGTTGAAGAACCAGTTGTTCAGAAAATCGAATTCTCGCGTCGCGGCTTGCTCGGAAAACTGATCCCGGTTGTCTACTGCCCGCATCGCTCCTGCAATCAAATAGAGCCCGTTGGTAACGGTATTTTGACGACCGCAGAGTACACTATTGCCAAGATTAGGATCGTTTGGGTTACACGGGGTTTGGCAGACGTCTTGAATATGGTCTTTTGTCCAGAAGTAATTCCAGATCCCGCCGTCAAACAATGGCTCCAGGTTATTGAAATCCATCGTCGCAAGGTCCCACACAAACACGCCGGCCTGCATGTTATGCCAATTCCAGCCGGCCATCCCCTCAAATTTGCGAATCTGATCATCGGACCAGAGGTCGGGATGCTCTAGAGCCCTTTGCGCCGCCACGGCCCACCAACCAGGATCGTCGTACCAACAGCGCCAGGTAGTATATGCAGTTTCTTCATACTTTTTGATGACGGCGTCCGCGAAGGCCGGTGCGTTAGATGGATTCTTGATGAGGTAGTCAATAACGGTGTCGAAGGCATTGCCCAGCTGCCAATAGTTGCATTCGAAGTCGTCGGGGTTCATTACGTCACAACCGTCAGCCGGTATCATATTGAAAATGTCTAGGAGCTTTTCATATGCATCGTCGGCTGCGCTCAAAAGATTTGCATCTGCATAGGCTGCCTCGAGCGAGTAACCTCTCAATCCAATACAGGCGAAGATGATGAACAGCAACATCCTTGACTTTATTTTCATGGTTTAACACCTCCATTAATTGGTATAAGTTCGTCAACTCTGAACTCTAGTTTGATTGCCCCCTGCGTCGTTTCCTGAAGCGCCGCCTGGCCTCGATCCCATGTCCTGAGCCGTCTCGAAATATCGAACGGTCTAAGGGCAGACACAGAGATGTTCCCTCCTTTTCCAAAGGAGGGCGTCTCTCCCCTTTTCTAAAAAGGGGAGATACAGAGGGGATTATCCTACTTCTCCACATTTATCGTAGGCTCAATCAAATCTATACTCCCAATGCCTGGCGTTACGCTCAGTATATAGCTCCCCCTGAACCTTTCAGCGGACTTCTTTGGCTGCTCCACTATAATCGAGTATTGGCCATCTCCCGGAAGTGTCACTTCTAATTCAAGGGGCGGCGCGCCAGACGTTGATTCGTTAAGTGAATTACCGCTAATACCCAAACTGGCCTCTCCTCCGTTATTTCCCTCCTGGGGATTTGCTTCCAGCCTGAGGGTTACCTCTGCTCCGTCTGTCCCATTGAATGAAAATTCATCGGTATCGGGCTTCGATTTCTCCTGCTTAGCATTGTCTCCTAGGAAACCGGAGAGAGAGTCAGGACAGTTACCAATTGCTAGTGGCATGTTGACCTTCAATCTCACGTCTTTTTCTATATCAAATACTACGTGAGGAGTCTCATAAGGAGCTCCCCGCACCAAACAAAAAGTCGTCTCGTCACTCACATTGGAGCTGCATTGGCAGTTCCCTTCACCTAGATAAGGCTGTAATTGGCACGTCCACTTTCCAATAGGTGAGAAGGTGGTAAAGTTCGCTGCGTAAAACGTACATGGGTAGTTTAATTTATTGGCTCTGATCTCCAGGAGCTGTGTTGTTCTAAACCAGGGGCCATCGCATTCTATACACCAGCGCATATCTGTGTCATTTGTTTGAATAGTAAAAGGGATATCGCCCGTAGCATCACAGTTAGTAAAACAATCGGGTTGTGAAATTGCTTTCATAGGGAACGCGGCCAGGGATAGCACAAATACAAGTTTCAGGAAAGTCATTTTTCTTATTATGATAGTGATATTTGCTGAGGCTAGGAAAGAAAATTTCTTTTCGCTATCGATATTTCTCATGATCAGTTCCCCCAATAGTTGTTAATTTTCTAAATCCGACTTTAATAATCTCATCGCGCTGCCTGAAATCCCCTTCTATTCCCCTTTGTATTAAAAAGGAAATCTAAGCGCTTCCCTCCGTTTCCAAATGGGGCTAGATGACTGCCCTCTCCCCTTTTTTAAAAGGGGAGATACAGAGGGGATTATCCTACTTCTCCACATTTATCGTAGGCTCAATCAATTCAATACTCCCAGTACTTGGCGTTACGCTCAGTATGTAGCTCCCCCTGAACCTTTGAGCGGAGTTCTTTGGCTGCTCCACTGTTATTGAATATTCCCCATCTCCCGGAAGAGTCGCATTAATTTCGAGAGGTGGCGTACCCGTGGTAGCTTCATTGAGTGAACTACCGCTAATCTCCAAGCCAGCCTCTCCTCCGTTATTTCCCTCCTGGGGGTTTGTTTCCAGCCTCAGGGTTACTTGGTCTCCGCCTGTACCATCGAATGTAAAGACATCGGTATCGGGCTTCGATTTCTCCTGCTTGGAGTTGTCACCGAGGAATGATGATACCGAAGAATGGCAAGGGGGGGGAGGTTTATCTACCATAAGGAAGTCGGAGCCTCCACTGCTATCGAACACCAAATTAACCTTAGTATCGCCTTTTTCCACACAGAAGTCAGCCGTGGCGATCCCCCCACCTACGTTGCATGTCCAAAGTCCGTAGGGGGAAAACAGGGTTATATTGGCTGCATAAAAGGTACAGGTACATGGCGGAAACCCAGGGGAACAAAATGGGATCTGCTGCTCTCCACTCCGAAGCCATGGCCCGCCACATTGAAAAGAGAAAACTTCACTGCCGTTATTAGTGCCGACAAAGTCGATGTCGCCTGAGATCTTATTACAGGGGGGAACTCCAGAATTAGCCTTGACCGGGAACAAAATAATGGTCGCGGCAAATAAAATTGTCAGCAAGTTCGCAGAAAATATTCCGGGGTGAATGCGGGATTTACCATGATCAAAACATCCGATCGTCAATAGTAATTTATTCATAACAGCACCTCCAATAAATAAATAAATAGGGGACAGACACTTGTGAAAGAAGTGTCTGTCCACATGTTGTTTTACTTTTCCACCGTATTGGTGGGTTCGATCACCCCTACTCCATTTGAAGATTCTAAATTAAGCATGTAAGAGCCTCTGTATCTTTCACCACCGGGCTTCCTTGGCTGCTCAACTTTGATTGAATACTTTCCGTCGGCCGGAAGTGTGGCATTAATTCCGAGAGGCGGGGTGCCCGAAGTTGATTCATTAAGGGAATTGTCAACTATACTCAGGCTTGCTTCTCCACCATTATTGCCTTCCACAGGATCTGGTTCCAGTGTTAGCCGGATCTCATCTCCGCTTGTTCCATCGAAGAGAAAAACATCTTCATCAGGCTTTGATTTTTCCTGCTTGGGATTGTCACCGAGGAAGGATGATACAGATCCGACGGTACAATCCTGTTCCTTACCGAAAACACTTAAAAAGGTTCCCTTACCGTCGTTGGATATAGTTAAAAGAGCAGCTATAGGATCGTCACTGGATAGCTCGCAGAAGTCCACGCTTGAAATTAAAACAAAGGTATCGCAGGACGTACCTGATACTCCAAATAGGTTACAGGTCCAGTGCCCCCATGGTTCGAAGAGCCCCTTATTCGCCGCATAAAATTGGCAGTTACTTAACCCGGGTTCGACAAAGAAAAGAGTCGAGGCCCTCAAAGCCGGTCCCGAGCACTGGATACATGTATCCAAATTAGACGCATTCGTGACGACAAATGGAATATCTCCCTTCACGTCACACTGAGGGAATGCTTTCAAGGGGATGAAAGCTAACGTTAAAACAATGAGAAATTGTATCGATCTCCGTCGTGGTATTGAAGTAAAATTAAAACGCGCTAGGGTTGAACTATAAGTGCGGTCTAGAAAATCTGGATAATTCATGGTCAAGCACCTCCACTTTTTCTATGCCCCCCTTTGTGAGAGGGGGAATCCCTCTCCCCTTTTAAAAAGGGGAGACACAGAGGGGATTATTCTACTTCTCCACATTTATTGTAGGCTCGATTAAATCTATACTCCCGGTACTTGGCGTTACGCTCAGTATGTAGCTTCCCCTGAAGCTTTCCGCGGAGTTCTTTGGCTGCCCCACTGTTATTGAATATTCCCCATCTCCCGGAAGAGTCGCTTCTATTTCAAGAGGCAGCGCACCAGACGTTGATTCATTAAGTGAATTACCGCTGATGCCTAGGCTGGCCTCACCGCCGTTGTTACCTTCTTTAGGGTTCGCACGCAGCGTGAGCATGACTTCGTCCCCTGCGTTCCCGTCAAATAGGAATTCATCGCTATCCGGCTTCGATTTTTCCTGCTTGACGTTATCACCGAGAAAAGACCGTAAGGAGGTGGAATTACAAGGCGGAGGGGAAAAATTAGCAAACATAGTCGGGGGGTTTGCCGAAATAAACAAGTCGACAAAAATATCGTCGGAAATTGGGGTTACGCAGAATTTCGTCTCGAATAATGTGCTCTGAGTGACGCATCCGCTATCGCTGGCTCCGTACAATTTGCAGTCCCACAGTCCCAGTGGTGAGAATATTGTTGAAGCGGCTGCATAAAAGGTGCAAGGTATGTCTTTGGGTTCAAATTCAACGAGTTTTGAGGCTCTGGCCCACGGTCCAGAGCACTGTATGCACAATTTTATATCTGAATCATCTGACGCGATTGTAAAGGGTATGTCTCCAGATACGTTACAATCGATTGGGTAAGCGTTTAACGGCACGGAGATTAATATCAAAGCAATCACTGTCTGCAGTAGGACAGTTTGAGAAATGGTCACGCGGGTAACGAGCGACATAAGTGACCTGCAATAGCGAATTTTAACCATTTCCATTCCCTCCCATTGATGGCATTTTTTTGAGATAGTAAGCAAGCATTTTCAGTACAAGCTTGATTATAGCACGTGCCAATAAGTTAAGTAAATACAACCTTGGTTGTATTTTAGGTTGTATTTTGGTTGTACATCCTCTCCTCTTCGAAATGAGAAATCGGACCTGAAATCCCCTGCTTCCCCCTTTGCAAAGGCGAAACTAAATTATCCCCTCCTTTTTCAAAGGAGCGCGGCCCTCTCCCCTTTTTAAAAGGGGAGACACAGAGGGGATTATTTCACTTCTCAACACTATTACTAGGCTCAATTAAATCTATGCTTCCAGTAGTTGGCTTTACACTCAGTTTATAGCTTCCCCTGAACCTTAGAGCCGAGTTCATTGGCTGCTCTACTGCTACCGAATATTCCCCATCTCCCGGCAGGGTCGTATTAATTTCGAGAGGCGGCGTGCCAGACGTTGATTCATTAAGCGAATCGCCGCTAATCCCCAGACTGGCCTCTCCTCCGTTATTTCCCTCCTGGGGGTCTGTTTCAAGTTTTAGGGTTACTTGGTCTCCCCCTGTACCAGCGAATGTAAATACATCAGCATCCGGCTTCGATTTCTCCTGCTTAGCATTGTCTCCGAGGAAGGATGAAACTAGGCTTGAACAATTATCGGTTGCCCCAGTGACAGAAAATGATCCATCAGAATTGATAGAAATGTCTATGCCAACGCCGGGAGGCGTGTTGACGTCGAGACAGAACGAGGACTCATGCACTATTTTTGTTTCATCATCTATGTCGACAATCGAACAGTCTACGGTGGGAATTTCTGATTGAATTACCGCGCAAGTCCACTTTCCTGCCGGACTAAAGATGGTGATGTTCGCAGCATAAAATGTACACTGATCATATTCTTGAAATAGCACTATAGGATCAGTAATCCGAAGAAACGGGCCTTGACATTGAAAGCACCAATCGTCATTTGTAAAATTGTTTGTTATTCTAAAAGGGATGTCACCAGAGACATTACATTGAGGGGATGCCTTCAGTGGAATCAGGCTCAGTAGCAGGACAAACGCAGTTTGAAGCAATCGCCTCCGTCGCATATTCGAACCATCAAATCTAGACACTGTGGAATACAAGAATCGGGTACCGAGGCTTTTTGTGGTCATTGCGATTACCTCCAAAACTCTTGATTTCAGCAAAAACATTCCTTAATCGCCTAAATTATAGGGCATATTGGTACATAAAGTAAATACAACCTTGGTTGTACTATGGGTTGTATTTTGGTTGTACATCCGCTCCGATTCCAAATCGGAAACATGGAGTTGAATCCCCCTTCATCCCTCTTTGCAAAGGGGAAACTAAACAGTTCCCCCCTTTTTCAAACGGAGCTAGGGATGCCCTCTCCCCTTTTTTCAAAGGGGCCATACAGAGATCTTTCCCTCCTTTTTCAAAGGAGGGCTAAGGTGGATTTCTTCACTTCTCCACATTGTTAGTAGGCTCAATTAAACCTACACCCGTCGCTGATTCTACATCGAGGTTGTAGCTTCCCCTGAACCTTAGAGCCGAGTTCTTTGGCTGCTCTACCGCTACTGAATACTTTCCATCTCCCGGAAGAGTCACCTCTAGTTCAAGAGGCGGGGTGCCGGACGTCGATTCATTGAGTGAATTGCCGCTAATACCCAGGCTGGCCTCTCCTCCATTGTTTCCCTCCTGGGGGTTTGCTTCCAGCCTGAGGGTTACTTGGTCTCCGCCTGCACCATCGAATCTAAATTCATCGGTATCGGGCTTTGATTTCTCCTGCTTGGGATTGTCGCCGAGGAAGGATGATACAGAGCTAGAGCAGGGAGGAGCGGGCTGATCAACGGAGAGTTTCTCATTTTTGTCTATAAAAAGTTGCACCGAATTATCAGCATCAGGGGGGGCAGGCTGGACGCAAAAATCGACCTCGTCCATAGACGGAGTAAGGCATCCACCGTCGGGCCCTGTAGGGAATAAAGAGCAAGTCCACTTTCCAAAGGGAGGGAACAAAGTCCTTTCAGCGGCATAAAACGTACAGGGGATCGGGTCGAAATCTTGAAACCCTGATGTTCTGCCCCAGGGACCATTGCATTTTAAACACATAGGTAATAAGAACGAGTCATTTTCTTTAAGAATAAAAGGGATATCACCCTTTGCGTCTGGACAGGGAAAGCCTCCGCGTGCCCATTGGGGGAATAAGGACAAGCTGAGGAAAACCACAATTAGCAGGGATCTCCTTTGAGATACTCTTGGTATAATATGTGATAGTGCGAAGCGAAATAAGGGATCAACATAGTCGCTTGTATTCATGACAAGCACCTCCACTTTTTTTTAATCCACCTAAAACCCCTTCACAAAGGGGAGTCTAAACTGGCCCTCGTTTGTCAAAGGAGGGCCAGGCGACGCCTTCAATGGAATCACGCTCAGTACTAGAACAAACGCAATTTGAAGCAATCGCGCCCGTGGCATTTCCGAACGATCAAATGTAGACACTGCGGAATACAAGAATCGGGTACCGAGGCTTTTTGTGGTCATTACCATTACCTCCAAAACTCGTGATTTCAGAAAACAACGATCCTTAATCGCTCAAATTATAAGGCATATTGGTACATAAAGTCAATACAACCTTGGTTGTATGTCATAACTATTTAGAAATGTCCTCTAGTTAACTATTTAGA
>JBAUII010000121.1:0-28523 GCA_049682815.1 Thermodesulfobacteriota bacterium
AACCCTATAATGGAACGGGTAATCAAACGCTCTGCCAATGCCGAAGGAGATTGCTTCGAGACTTTTTAAGTCTCTCGCAATGACATCTGAGACTTTCAGTTTCTGTTATGATACCCTGCAGCTTGCTACAGGGAGTTTCATTTTGAAAAAGTTGCGATTAGCCCTATTGGTATGAAGATTTTACAAATTCAAAAAAAATTGTTTTTATTTTCGATAATTTTAGGCCTAGACCTACTATCGTATACGGTTCAGCCTTACATACCGCCATCGGATAAGCATTCGTTATCATACACTGTTGAAAGTTGCCCATCTCATAGAAATCGAAATCCGATATCGAAATTAGCTCTCTTTATTATAAAATCAGATAAGGATGAAGGCAATCAAAAGGATTGCTTTTGTTATACGTGCAATTGTGGAAGAATTTCATTTTTATTTGTTAAACCATCTATCGATTTATTTGTAGCTAGTTATGTTACTAACTACTTACCTTTTGAAATTAACCCTTCCTTAAATGGCCTGACTAGCCATCTCGTAATTCGTGCCCCTCCAATCTTTGTTAGCTAGAAATATCAGTTGCTGTTTCAGTTTTTCGCCCGTAAAAAAGATAAGTCTGCTGAGCTAGCGGGCACTGTAATTTATTTTCGTACGGCTTATTCCTCTGATTAAACAATATAGAACTGTTTCAGAAAGGAGGACTCGAACGATGTCGAAAATATGGATTTTATCCAATCTCGTATTATGTGTATTCGTCTTTGCCACGTTGTTCTTGATTTCGATGCCTGTTTACTCCTGGGCTCACGGCTATGCGGGAAAGCGGTTTTTTCCTACGACTATATCGATTGAAGATCCTTTTGTGGCCGACGAACTTTCTTTTATCTTTAGCTATCTAAAGGAATCCGGTGAGGGGGATGAACCAGCAGTCGATGCATTTGAACTCCCTGTCGAGTATACAAAGCGGATAACCCCACATTTTGGGATTTCGATTGGTGATGATTTCAGACGGCTGGACCCAGTCGGAGAAGGCTCTGAGTATGGTTTTGGCAACCTTGAAGTGGGGGCGAAATATCAGTTTTTCACCAGTGCACCGCATGAGGCGCTGTTCTCGGTTGGAGTAGGAGCTGAGATTGGTGGTACAGGGGACAGCTCTGTGGAAGCCGAATCATTCTCCACGATTTCGCCCGCTTTCTTTTTCGGCAAGGGTTTTGGAGATCTGCCAGAGTCACTTAAATACTTGAGGCCGCTGGCGGTCACGGGAGTCTTAGGTCTGAACTTCCCAACCCGAAGCAGTACGAGAACCCAAATCATTGATGAAGAAACACTGGAAATTGAGCCTGAGTTGGAGCAAAACCCTATAACCTTTAGCTATGGATTTGCGGTAGAATACAGCCTTCCGTATCTCCAATCCTTCGTGAAGGATGTGGGTCTGGCGCCTCCGTTCAGCCGTATGATCCTTGTAGTGGAGCTTCCATTTGAGACTGGGTTGAATCGGGGGAGCGGTGGTGAAACAGCCGGTTTTATAAACCCGGGAATTATATGGGTGGGGAGATATGTTCAACTTGGAATCGAAGCCCAGATACCGATCAACGACAGGTCGGGCAAAAACGTTGGCGTTCTCGGAATAATTCACTTCTTCATAGATGATATGTTTCCTAATAGCCTAGGACGGCCAATATTTCGATAAAAGGTGCCAAAGTGAAGAAAAACGTTATCGCTATCTCTGTGATGAGTGTAATAACCATTTTCGGCATAATTCCGAATCGGGTCTTGAGTCATGCGCTGTTTAATCATTCCGAGCCCAGGGTTGGAGAGACAATCAGTAGCTGTCCAAAAAAAGTTCGTATATGGTTTGATAGTCTACTGGAACCTTCCTCCAGCACGGTTCGAGTAGAAAACCAAGGGGGCAAGCGTGTCGACAATCTTGATGGGCATGTTGATTTATCTGATGCTACAATTCTCGAAGTAAATCTGCCATGCCTTTCTCCAGGAACTTATCAGGTGTTCTGGAAGGTTTTTTCATTAGACGGACACAGTACAAATGGTAGCTTCGCCTTTACAATCGAATAGTTAAACTATTTTTCTCCGTTTATGAGGTACTGATTTCCTATGAGGTTTCTTTAGTTTTTATACCGCCTTGAACCTTTTTACTCGAGGTAAAGGAAGACGCTGGACCGACCCATCATGGGTTAGATTTAAGATTGTGGATCATTTCGACTTGTTATAAGAAGTGGCCCAATGTAGAATCTTCATCGTCTAGTTTTAAGCAATTTTTATATATGAGAAGGGGTAAAGATGATAAAGCATGTAGTTATGTGGCGTCTGAAGGAACTTGCTAATAATGCAACCAAGCGAGAAAATGCAAAAAAGTTAAAAGAGAAACTCGAATCATTGAGAGATAAAATCCTAGAGATTAAGGCCATTGAGGTCGGGATCAATGTAAATCCCTCTGAAGCTGCTTTCGATGTGGTCTTGTATTCAGAGTTTGAAAATCTGGAAGCACTTAAGATTTATCAGAACCACCCAGAGCATAAAAAGATTGTGGACTTTGTTACACGAATAAGAACTGATAGGTGTGTCGTCGACTATGAGAAGTAAGTTATGGGACTAATTAGAATCGATTTTATGGACGGTTAAGATTAACCAGATTGAATAAAGGTCATTGACACCGCTTTAAAAAGGTATTATATTTTGGAAAGATAGTAATAAGTAATGGATCTGGAGGATCAGAAAATATGAAAAGGGTCATTGCAATTCTATTGCTGGTCGTAATGTGTTCCTCTACTGCATTTTCTCAAGTGAAAAGACAGATAACAAGTTATAACCCCTCGCCCAATGCACTTCATCCATTCAAATTGGCGGGTCTCGTTATAGCACCCCCAATTGCTCTGTTGAGTATTTTCGTCAAGGGGGGTTACTGGGTGCTCGATTCTGAACCGATCAGGCGGGCTTTTAATATCGATTATGATGCATCGATGACTATCGATGAAGATTACTGAGTGATTAGTAATTAATCGAGATAAAAACATCGTCGCTTAAAACACCTATTAATTGTATTCTTACCGACCAAACCACCTTTTAGATCCATATTTTATGATCGGTTAGTTGTTCGTAGTAAAAACATTACAAACCCAATCTACTAAAATCTTTTAATAGATCGTATAAAATATTTTGTTATGGGCGACATCAATGAGCTGCTAAAGTCTATTCCCAGCGATCCAGGCGTTTATTTCATGAAGGATAAGAGGGGAAAGACTATTTACATTGGTAAGGCAAAGAACTTGAAAAATCGTGTTCGGTCTTATTTCCAGGCCGGTGGTTCAGGGCAGCGTCCCCAGGTTCCCTATGTTATGAAACATGTTTCCGACTTGGACTATCTTGTTACCCGGGATGAGCGCGAAGCCCTGATTGTAGAGAACTCGCTGATAAAAAAATACAGACCTAAATTCAATCTCCAATTAAAGGACGATAAGAACTATGCTTCTCTCAAGCTTGAAACCTACGGGAAATTCCCGAGACTAACCTATACGAGGAAGATATTAAATGATGGATGTTTATACTTTGGACCATTTGCATCAGGGGATGCATTGAGGAAAACGAAAAAGCTGGTTCATAGGATTTTCCCACTTCGTGACTGTACTGATACCAAATTCAAAAGACATTCTGAGAGGCCTTGCCTCAACTATTTTATGAAAATTTGTTCGGGGCCATGCGCCGGTAAGGTGAGCGAAAGTGAATACGGCGAGATTGTTGAACACGCTAAGATGTTTCTCCGAGGGAAAATTAAGGAGATGCTTGGTTTACTCAGGGAAAATATGGTTAGGGCTTCCGAGGAACTCAGATTCGAGGATGCCGCTCACTTCAGGGATCAAATAAATTTTCTCGAAAGGCATCCCGACGTTCAGGGTCTCATCTCTACGACCAAAGCTGACGACGATGTAGTTGGATTTTATAGAGAATCGAACGCTGTGGAATTCGTTGTATTATTCTCGAGAGGCGGAACGATCATTGACAAATCGGAGTTTTACTTTAATAATGCGAGTTGGGAAGATGGTGAAACGCTTCGAGAATTTCTTGGTCAGTTTTACGAAAGCGATAGCTACATACCCAATCGAATTATAATTCCTGTAAAGTTTGAGGGAATGAATACTTTTTCAGAATGGCTTTCCGAAAAACATGGAAAGAAGATTGAAATAGCGGTTCCTAAAAGAGGACCAAGATTAAAACTCGTTGAGGTAGCAAATAGGAATGCTCAAGAGATTTTCAAGAGAATGTTTGCAGATAAACAAAGAAAACTCCGATTAATTCAATCTATCAGGGATGCCCTTTCTCTTAGTCGCCTGCCGGAAAATATTGAATGTTATGATATATCAAATACTCAGGGTAGTCTCGCCGTAGCATCTATGGTTAGGTTTGAGAATGGAGAAACGACAAAAAATAAATATAGGAGATTTAAGATTAAAACGGTATCTGGGGCGAACGATTATGCCATGATGTACGAGGTTCTTTTGAGAAGATTCAAGAGAGCCGATCAACAGAAATGGGAGTTGCCTGATTTAATATTGGTTGACGGCGGCAAGGGCCAAATGAACGTAGCTCGAGAGGTGTTAAGTGAGATCGGGATCCTAGGCAAGGTTGACCTGGCCGCAATTGCTAAAGCGAGACTAGATGGAGAAAGTGACAAGATCTATTTGCTTGGACGTAAGAATCCTGTAGTATTTCCTAAGAACTCGCCTGAAGTTCTATTTCTGATGAGAGTTCGCGATGAGGCTCATAGATTCGCAATTACGTTTCATAAGAGATTGAGAACCCGAAGAGCACTTAAGTCTGAATTGGACTCAATTTACGGGGTTGGGGAAAAACGAAAAATGATGTTGCTCAAGCACTTTGGAAGTATTTCTAATATAATAAAGGCTTCAGTCGAAGATATTCAATCGATACCCGGAATGAACCGGAAAATTGCCGAGGCGCTCAAGCAACAATTATCCCGTTAGTATCCGATACAAGTCTCGAGTATGGCTTGACCGACTATCAATCTATTAGCAGCCTGTTCAAAAACGATTGATCGTGGACCATCGACTACGTCGTCGGTTATCTCTTCTCCCCTATGTGCTGGAAGGCAATGCATTACCAATGCGTTCGGTTTGGCGGAAGAAATGAGAGCTTTGTTCATTTGAAACGGTTTAAACAGCATTGAAATCTTTCGTCTCTCTTTTTCTTGTCCCATGCTTATCCATACATCTGTGTACAAGACATCCGCGCCTTCTATCGCCGCTTTGGGATTATTTGATATTTCTATTGTCCCATTTTTTAAACTTTTTGCATTTTTTATTATTTTTTCATTTGGCTCATATCCCATCGGAGTCGCAATTGATACGTGAAATCCAATAATTGCAGCCGCGCCGATGAGTGTATTTGCCACGTTGTTGCCGTCCCCAATATAGGTGAGCTTCATTTTTTCTATATCTAATCCCTTATCCTTTAATGTGAATAAATCAGAGATGATTTGACACGGATGCTCCAGATTGGTAAGTGCGTTAATAACCGGAATGGAAGAGTTAATCGCAAATTCGTTAATCCTTTCATGATCAAAGGTTCTTACTATTACACCATCAAGATAAGAGGAGATAACTCTCGCGGTATCGGCCACTGACTCGCCGCGCCCAAGCTGCAGGTCGCTCGGGTTAATGTATAAGGCGTACCCTCCAAGTTGATTGATTCCCACCTCGAAGGATATCCTGGTTCTTGTGGAGAGCTTCTCAAAGATCATTCCAACGGCCTTTCCTTTGAGCGTATCTACTCTTTTCCCCCTCTTTTTTAAGTTCCTTAGTTTGAAGGCTCTATCTATAATTTGTTCGATGTCCTGTTTTTCGAGGTCAAAGATGCTGAGCAGACTTTTAGGCATTTAGTATCTCATCAAATGAATCTTCTAGTTTTTCTATTGCGAACTCAATTTCCTTACTGTTTACTATGAGGGGGGGTAGTATTCTTATGACATTCTCGACTGTCAGAATTGTAATTAGACCCTTTTCCATGCATTTACTCACTACTTCTCTCGCTTTTTCTTTACTCTTCAGCTCCAAGCCGAGTATAAGACCCTTTCCCCTCGTTTCCCTTATTAAGGAGCTGTATTTTTTTTCTAACCTTTTGAGTCCTTCCAAAAAGTATCCGCCCATCTTGGTGGTATGGTCGAGAAGTCCATTGTTAATGATTGTGTTTAAGGCCGCGCTGCCTACATGCATTGCAAGGGGGTTACCTCCGAGGGTGGAGCCATGGGATCCGGGTGTAAAAGACATTGCAACATCATCACGCGCAAGTAGGGCGCCACAGGGAATTCCTCCACCCAATGCCTTAGCTAAGGTCATGATATCCGGTTGTATTCCTGAGTGCTCGTAAGCGAATAGCCTTCCTGTTCGTCCGAGCCCAACTTGGACTTCGTCAAGGATCAAGAGGACCTTCTTCTTAGTGCAAATTTCTCTTACTCTTTTGAGGTAATCATTAGGCGGAATAACAACTCCATTCTCTCCCTGTATAGGTTCGAGTATGATTGCACAAATCTTAACGTCGTCTAGCGCTTTCTTGAGAGGATCTATTTCACCATAGGGGATGAACTTAAAACCCTGAAGGAGTGGTTGAAATCCCCTTTGATATTTCTTCTGGCCGGTCGCGCTGAGAGCACCCATAGTTCTACCATGGAATGAGCCTCGAGCCGCGACAATCTTGTATCTATGACCATTTTCCTGACCCCATTTCCTAGAAAGCTTTATTGCGGCCTCATTTGCTTCAGTCCCGCTGTTGCAGAAAAAAACCTTATCTGCGAAGGAGTTCTTAACCAGGATTTCGGCTAGATCGGCTTGTTCTTGTATTTGAAATAAGTTACATACTGTAAGCGTTTTTTTTGCCTGCTCATTTAATGCACGCATTATGGCAGGATGACGGTGTCCTAAATTGGTAACGGCTATTCCAGAACTAAAATCCAAATATTTTTTCCCGTCATTACCCCACAACCAGCATCCTTTTCCGCGCTTGAATGCAATTGGGTATCGACCATACGTGTTCATCAGAAATCTTTGAGATTTTGAAATCAATCTTTCGGTATTCACAGTAGTATCTCGGTTCCGATACCAGCGTCGGTAAATATTTCAAGAATAAGGGCTCTCTCAACCCTCCCATCGATTATGTGAACTTTATCCACACCCTCGTGTAGTGATTCAATGGCACACATAACCTTTGGGATCATCCCGCTTGATATTGCGCCCTTCCTTATCAATTCCCTGGCCGAAGATTCGGTGAGTGTCGAGATGAGTTTTTTGTCATTATCTAGTATTCCAGGAACGTTAGTAAGTATTATTAGCTTGACTGCATTTAGGGCTCCGGCTATTTTGCCTGCGACGTGATCAGCGTTTATGTTATACGTTCCACCATCTTCACCAAACCCGATCGGGGCTATGACCGGGATATAACCAGCGTTCTCTAAGACCTTTATCAGATTTGGATTTATCTTTTCCACCTCTCCGACCATACCAAGATCTTCGTCCTTGGATATTTCTAGATTATTTTCTAGAGCAAGTTTTGAAAGGTCGATTTTTCTAGCGAGAATTATTTTTCCTTCCTTGCCCGAAATACCAACCGCGTTTCCTCCCAGGGTTTGGATCGCCGCAACTATTTTTTGGTTTATTTTTCCAACCAGAACCATTTCCACCACTTCCATCGTTTCCGAATCTGTGACCCTAAGACCGGCAACAAACCTCGATTCTTTTCCCAGCCTATCGAGAAGGTTTCCGATTTGGGGGCCACCACCGTGCACAACAACGGGGTTCATACCGACATATCTCATCAGAACTATATCCCTGGCAAAATTATAAAGCTCCTCATCTCCAACGCTACCACCGTACTTAGTGACTATGGTCTTTCCATGAAAATCCTTTATATATGGTAGAGCCTCAACCAGTGTCTGTGCTTTCTCAATTAAGTGTTTCATTACGCTACAGTAAATCTAAAAGAGTAAACTGACTATTATATAGAAAATAGAATTTATTGCCAATTATGATCCCTTAATTTGAGTGGAAATCAAATTAATAAGAGTGCCGAAATTGAATAGTAGATTGAGATTTCCAGAGATGAGATTTGCGACATGAAGATTTAGAATCTTCAAATGAGTGACGGTTATCAGTGAACCTCATATTTTACGTTCGTCATTTTCATGTTCTTTGACCTTTGCCAAAATAGCATCAGCGAGTTTCTCTCCTCCTTTTTCCGATGGTTCGATCGGTGTCGCATAATCTTTATCCTCATCAAAAATCATTCTAAGATCGATCAACGTTGAACGTGATGCGACTGCTTCGCTTATTATACAGTCATTAAAGATTGACAATGCCAGTTTTGACATTTTTTGTGCATAGGGATCAGGGAATCTTGGGTAGTATATAGTGCAAATTAGCGTAGGCAGCCTGTAACTAAGAACATTTTTAAGCATCTTTCGATAATTATTACGGAATTCATCTTGCACATCTGCCAGCTTAAGTAAAACCTCAGAAACTGAGTTCGCTCTCTCACTGAGGATGTCCGCGTGGCTCAGGGCATCATTGCCTCCCACACTTAAAACCAGAAGTGTTGCGTCTTCGGGAAGTTGCTGCAGTTGATATATTATGTCATTTATCATGCTTCCGTCTCTTGCTAGAAGAGTCGCTTTCCAGCCATCTGGAAGTCTATTCCTCAAGATATTTATAACGTCCAAATTGGTCGGCACGTACGCGGCATTGTCTAATATGGAATCTCCCAGCAAAATAATATGTTGCATTTATCGGTCCAAAATGAAATGTATCTTGTATTTCCTTATAAGAACCCGAATTGATGTTCGTAGCAGCATTAATTATAATTTCCATCGGGATTAAATGATAGGCAGAATATTCAGGGGCAAATCCCCAAATCATGTTTCAGATCCGAAATGGGTCATTTCGCGCTCCGATTACACGCCTTCGTACCTGCTTACCTACGAGACCGACAGACATATTTTTCAGGAGAAGGTGGAACGGGCTCTCGAAGTGCTTCGAAACTGTGAGGTTTGTCCACGTAACTGTCATATTAATAGACTTGAAGATCGAACCGCAGTGTGCAGGTCTGGCCGTTATTCATACGTAGCAAGCGCATTTCCACATTTTGGTGAAGAAGATTGTTTGAGGGGTTGGAGAGGGTCTGGAACTATCTTCTTTTCCTTTTGCAATTTGAAATGCGTCTTCTGTCAGAACTTTGACATCTCTTGGAAGGGAAATGGACAAGTGCTTACGCCTGAACATCTTGCTGGTGTTATGATTCATCTTCAGGAGTTGGGATCTCATAACATTAATTTCGTGACTCCTGAGCATGTTGTGCCGCAGGTCGTTGAGGCAATACCAATAGCAATTAACAGGGGTTTGAATTTGCCGATAGTTTATAACACCAGCGCCTATGATTCCATGCATTCGCTCCGGTTGATGGAGGGCATAGTGGATATCTATATGCCGGACTTCAAGTTCTGGGATGGAGAACTGTCCTTTCTTTACATGTCTGCCAGGGATTATCCTGTAACTGCGCGAGCGGCAATAAGGGAAATGCATCGTCAGGTCGGTCCATTAAGATTTGACAACGATGGCCTGGCATTAAGGGGGCTTCTCGTTCGTCATTTGGTCATGCCGAACCGTGTTTCTCATACACGAGAGATTTGTAGATTCATCGCAAATGAAATATCAAGGGATACCTATATAAACGTAATGGATCAATACAGGCCGGAGGGTAGGGTGCTAAGAAAACCTGAAAAGTATCATGCGATAAACCGCAGAACTACCAGTTCGGAATATGAGGAAGCTCTAGCCATAGCCCGTGAAGAAGGTCTTTACCGCATAGATCAAAGGTGGAGGCATTAATGGAAAAGTTCAAAGCCTTCGTAGTGGTATTCGCTTTTTCTTGTTATTGTCACGTCAGGACATGCATTCTTTAGGCATTAGTTTTCGATTTCTTCAGCGGTGACCTTGGGTTTCAGGTACTATCGTGTAGATATTTCCATCGAAACAGACTACGTATAGGTCATTATTTTCATCTATCCCAAAGGAAACTAGACAAAAGTCGTCAAAATCGCCAAGCTCGGTATTACGGAGATCGTTTACCCCGTCAGATTGCAAGGCCCAAATACGACCTGAAATGAAATCACCATATACATATACTCCTACAAGCTGAGGTATACTCTTACCACGATAAACGAAACCTCCGATTATTGTACGATCGTTATCGCGATGTCCGTAGTCAAAAATTGGTTTCTCCAGATTGGTCTCATCACAATTTGACGGAGGATCAAAACAGGAAAATCCTTCCATAATAGGCCAACCGTAATTTTTTCCCTTTTCTATTATATCTATTTCTTCTCTTGAGGCTTCGCCCACATCTCCCGCCCATAACTTCCCGGTAGCTATATCGAAACTCATCCTAAAGACGTTTCTAAGCCCATAAGCGTAAATTTCCTCCCTGATGCCTTCATTGTTGCCAGAGAAGGGGTTATCGGGCGGGATTCCATAATTACGACTACCCTGCGGATTATCCACATCGATCCTGAGAACTGTGCCAAACAGGTTTGTTAAATCCTGAGCTCTCCCACCAGCACCTCCGCCAGGACCGCCGTCACCGACTGCAATATACAAGTAGCCATCATCTGGACCAAAAACAAGCTGACCTCCATTGTGAACAGGGTGAGGCTGCAGTATTTCAAGGATGATAAGTTCACTTTCGGGATCCGCCTTGTTTGGATCTGTAGGGCTTATGGCGAAACTGGATATCACATTTCTTAGGGGATTGTCTGCGGTGTAATTAACGTAAAACCGACCATTGTTTCCAAGGTGAGGATGAAAGGCAAATCCAAGTAAGCCCGATTCATTTTCATCAAAAAATACCTTGTCCTGTATGTCCAGGAAGACCTCCGATTCGCTAAATTCTTTGGCTTGCGCTGCGCCACCCTGGCTGTTAAATAATACTTTAATTACCCCTCTCTGCTCGGCGACGAAAAGGCGGCCTGTGCCATCGGCCGGACTTTGCAGGTCGACGGGGCGATCAAATGAAAGATCAGGGAAGGCATTTTCCAATTTAAATTTTATTTGACTGAGATCGACAAAGTCTGATCCACCGTCATCTTGGCCGGGAGCTGTAGGGCTCGATTCTCCTCCCCCGGAGTCGCATGATAAGAGTGGGAGCAGAAGTAATAGGAGTAACACTAATATATATCTAGATCGCATAAGCCTCTTCCTCTAGTATTCGGTCGTTGCCATGATACATATGAAAATAGTATACTCCCTATTTCATAAAGTGCTCCCAATAATATTATGTTTTTGACAGATTTTGATTTTACGTATCAAAAAGCAACAAATAGCACGGGCGGGCGAAGATGAAAAAATAGCAAGTGCCAACAAAGTCATTGGTCACGTTGACTTGGTAATTTTTTTAACTCGTGAGGGTGTTCTCTTTCGAGCAAAAAAATTAATATTTCAACTTATGAGCTGGTATGATAGTTAATTACAGAATATAACGACTTAGATCCCTGTCCTTCACAATATCAGAAATCCTGTCTCTAATGTATTTGGCGTCGATAACAACCTTTCCATTTTTCATCTCAGGGGCATTAAAGGAGATTTCTTCCAGCATCTTTTCCATGATCGTGTGAAGCCTTCTCGCACCTATATTCTCTGTAGACTCATTTACATACGCAGCGGTGTCGGCAATTTCGGCGATAGCATCTTCTTTGAATTCGAGTTCTATGCTCTCAGTTTTAAGCAGCTCGGTATATTGCTTGATCAATGCATTCTTTGGTTCTGTAAGAATACTTACAAAGTCTTCGGTGGTGAGTGGTTCTAGTTCGACTCGAATTGGAAATCTGCCCTGTAGCTCTGGGATGAGGTCGGACGGTTTTGATACGTGAAAGGCTCCTGCTCCGATAAAAAGGATGTGATCGGTTCGAACAATGCCATGCTTTGTGTTTACCGTGCAACCTTCTATTATCGGCAGTAAGTCCCTTTGAACACCCTCTCTTGAAACATCGGGTCCCCCCGCAGTTTCCCTGGCGGCAATCTTGTCAATCTCGTCAATGAAGATGATTCCGGCTTGTTCGACTCTCTCAATAGCAAGTTTTACTACTTTGTCAGTATCAATTAATTTCTGAGCTTCTTCATGGATCAGAATCTCCCTTGCTTCAGGTACTTTGACCTTTCTCTTCTTTGTGCGTTTTGGAAAAAGGTTGCCAAGCATATCAGAGATATTCACGTCCATCTCTTCGACACCAGATGGTGTAAAAACCTGCAGTGGGAAGTTTCTCGAAGTTACTTCAACGTCGACATACCTCTCATCGAGTTTTCCCTCTCTTAGCAATTTCCTCAGTTTCTCTCTTGTATCACTCTGTGTTGCTTCATCAGCCTCATTACTTTTACTCTTTGGATATAAGAGATCTAGTATTCGTTCCTCCGCTAGATCTTCGGCTTTTGACTGAACTGTGTGTTTTTCTTCCTCTGTAATGTCCCTGATCGCGATGTCGGTAAGGTCACGTATCATGGATTCAACGTCTCTACCCACGTAACCGACTTCGGTGAACTTGGATGCTTCAACCTTAAGGAAGGGAGCTTGAGCGAGCTTCGCCAGTCTTCTCGCAATCTCTGTCTTCCCAACACCAGTTGGGCCAATCATAAGTATGTTTTTTGGCGCGATCTCGTCTCTGAGATCAGGATGTACGTGTTGGCGCCTCCACCGGTTTCTAAGCGCTATGGCTACGGCTCTTTTCGCCTTTTGTTGACCTATTATATACTTATCTAGTTCTGAGACGATTTCTCTAGGGGTAAAGAATGGTTTATTGGTCATGATCGGATAATTCCTCTATGACAATCTTGTCATTTGTGTAAATGCATAGGTCTGCGGCTATCTTGAGTGACTCTTCCACAATTTCGCGGGCCCCTAGGTTCGAATGCTTTAAAAGCGCAATCGATGCAGATTGAGCATAGGGACCACCAGAACCAATAGCGATTACATTCTCATCTGGTTCCAAAACATCCCCGCTCCCAGAGATCAGGAACATATTTTTTTTGTCGGCTATTGCTAATAATGCTTCCAGTCTTCTCAATACCCTGTCGGTTCGCCAATCCTTGGCGAGTTCGACGGCGGCTCTTCTGAGGTTACCTCGATATTCGTCGAGCTTTGCTTCGAATTTGTCAAACAGGGTCATCGCATCGGCAGTCGCGCCGGCAAACCCAACAATCACTTTGTTATTGTATATCTTCCTCACCTTCTTTGCCGAGTGTTTTATTGCTGTTTGACCAAGTGTTATCTGGCCATCTCCCCCCATAGCGACCTTTCCATCTTTGCTTACGCAAATTATTGTAGTTCCGTGGGATTTGTGCATTTCTAGGCTCGTGGATGAGTTTTATCGTAAATTTCCATAATCTTCTCAATTGAGGCATGGGTATATCGTTGAGTCGTTGATAGGCTCTTGTGGCCCAGCATCTCTTGTATAGCGCGGAGGTCCGCACCGCTCCCAAGAAGATGGGTTGCAAAGGTATGTCTCAAGACATGTGGACTGATGTTCTTTGGAATCCCTGACAAGTTAGCGTACTTTTTCACTATTCTTGCTATGCTTCTTACGGATAACCTCCCACCCCGTGAGTTTATAAAGAGATAATCAACCTTTGGAGTAAGCTCGTTTCTCTTTTCTAAAAAATATTTAATTGAATCTATGGCCTTTGATCCTATGGGCACCATACGCTCTACACCACCCTTTCCAAGAACCTTGACGAATGAGGATGTAAGATCAGTATCGCCGGTTTTGATGCTATTGAGCTCACTTACCCTCAATCCACTCGAATAGAGCAGCTCAAGTATCGCTCGATCCCTGATTCCTAAGACTTCATTGTCGTCTGGTTTTTCTACCAGTACAAATACTTCATCTACGGTCAGGAATGCGGGGGTTCGTCTTTCCCCCTTTGGGATTGGGACAAGCTTAGCCGGATTTCTCGCTAACTTACCCTCCCTTATCAAAAATTCTATAAAGGTTCTGATTGAAGTCAGCTTCCTTGAGATTGAGGCTTTGGAATTCTTATTGTAAAGCCCCCCTATAAACTCTCTTATATCAATCTCTTCTATTTTTGTTATGTCTATGTCTTTTGTGTCGGCGGGCAATCTATCTTTTTTCAAAAAATTCATGAACTGTGTCAGGTCGGTCATGTAGGCCCTGACCGTATGTTCAGAATAATTTCTTTCGGCGACTAGATAGTTCTTATATCTTTTAATATGATCGATCATGATTTTATTGACATTAATATAAACACCCCTCTTTATCATTTCAAATTTGGGAAGGGGGATTAGATGCGATTAGTAAAGAAAACCGATGATGTTGCAGGCGGCCACTAAGTGATGTTTAATTAAAACTTACCAAGTTAATTTAAATCAAATACCATTTGAATCTTGGACAGTTCATCAAAAAATAATCCAGCAGACTCTATTCTTTTTGCGCCTATGTATCTTTTCTTATAATAATTAAAGTCTAGGTCGTCGATTGTCACCATTTTGGATCTAGATGAAGCGTGTATGAATTTGTTGTCTCCAAGATATATGCCGACATGGGAAGGATATCTTGCGTATGTCCTAAAAAATACAAGATCACCAGTTGCAAGCTGGCTCTTCTGTACATATTTGCCAACGTGATAAATATCTCGTGCAGTTCTAGGCAGGTCGATATTTAGGATCCTAAATACCTTTTTAACATATGCCGAGCAGTCTAAACCGGTAGAAGGGGAGTTGCCGCCGAATTTATACGGAACTCCAAGAAACATCAATGCAGCATTGATAATTCGATTTGTTATTAGATCGAAATTATTATCGGCGTTTCGTTTTTGTTTATAATTATCAACCTTTTCATCGAGGGATTGACTATTCAATTCATTCGGAATATTTAAATCTTGAAGTCTGGTTTCACCTGTAATTGTTCCGACTTGAATTACCGATTCTTTTTCATATTTTGAATCAGGAATTGCCAATATCTCCCCTGCTGTAACAATGTTGTCCGTAAGGTAATTTGCTGCTTTAATTGAATGGATAGGTATATCAAACCTCTTTGACAGTTCTTCGATGGTGTCGCCGTCTTTCGCTATGTAGTTAATTAAGCGTTTTTCATGCGTAATATTCCTTAAGATGCCATTGGTTCCCGTAGAAGGGATTACGAGTATCACGCCGGTTTTTAGCCTCGAATCTGAAAGTCCATTTATTCGCATTAAATCCTGAACGGCCACCCCGAAGTCACCTGAGATTTCGCTTAATGTATCTCCCTTTTTCACGCTATACCGTAAAGGAGGCACGGGCTCTGAGGCCGGCGGTTGTGACAGATGATGGTTATAAATTCGGTCGGAAATTGTCACGTCATTTTTGGGATCTTCGACCTTATCGATTAGTAACGTGAGGAGGGGTATAAACATCGTCGGTCCGATTCGGAGTCTATCTGTCCTTAGATTGTTTACGGTCTTTTTATCGTTAACTTTTACCGCAAATTCATCGCCTATATCTAAAAGCGTGTCACTTTCTGCCGCCTTGTGTTCAATGCTCGATTCGTTGATTAATGCATAATCTGAATCAGTTACTGATTCTGGAATAAAGATAACACCGCCAATATAGATTCGACCCCCCTTTAACCCGTTTAATTCTATTAATTCGCCGACCGTTAAGTTGAACCTCTTAGATAATTCTTTCAGCGTGTCTCCCTTGTTAATTTTGTAATTAAAGGCCGAGACGTTTGAGGGAAAGCATAATGCTATTAGAAGTAATAGAAGTCGCTTTCGAACCATTACCCATCCTCCTTAGGTGGAAATTTTCGGGAATAAATGCCCAACCGTGGAGCAAGTCAGTAAAGCAATACAGTCGTCTATGGTGCCACGACTTGAGAAAATCAGTGATTTCAAAGAGCGATTAAGAATTTCGAGATTATACCTCAAACCTTAGTCAATTGTAAAGGCCTATATGAATTTTTAATGTTTTCGGAATAATACGCCACCGTACAGTGATAATAGTCAGTCCGACTTGATTGTAGATTTCTTTGACGGTACACTAATTTGAATAATATCATGTTGACAGAAGGCACATTCAAATCGTTAACTGTATTGGCTTTGTTTGTAAATTACTAAGACGGAGTGTGAATCCAGCATGGAAAATTGTCTAGATAGGAGTGGATATCAAAACTCTTTGTACGATCCATATTATGAACACGACGCATGTGGTGTAGGATTTATTGCCGATATATCTGGTAATAAGAGCCACAAAATAGTTGAGTTGGCAATCGAAGCAGTTGTCGACCTAACCCATCGAGGAGCTGTTGATGCAGATGCAAAAACAGGGGATGGTGCGGGCATTCTCACCCAGATCCCAGCAAAACTCTTTAAGAAGGAAATAAATAAGCTTGGATATCGTATCTCAAATGATACCGATTTTGCTGTTGGGATGATTTTTCTTCCTAAGGATAATGCCGTTGCTCAGGAGCGCTGTAAAACGATAGTTGAAGAGGTTATTGAGCATAATGGATTGATTCTGTTTGGTTGGAGGCCGGTTCCAGTTGATAGCTCCGTGCTCGGAGATAAAGCTGCCTCGACTAGGCCAGAAATTCTACAGGTTTTAATAGGTCGAAAGGGGAATTTGTCGGATGATGCATTTGAGAGAAAACTTTATATAGTGAGAAAGGAAATCGAACAGCACGTGGCTAGAAAGGGAAAAGATGGATTTTATATACCTTCATTTTCGCATCGCACCATAGTTTACAAAGGACTTTTCGTTGCACCACAGCTCAGGCGGTTTTATCTCGATCTACAGAACCCTGATTTTGAAAGTAGTTTAGCCGTGTTCCATCAGCGTTATAGCACGAATACTTTTCCTAATTGGTTTCTTGCCCAACCATTCAGAATGCTTGGACATAATGGTGAAATCAACACACTTCGCGGAAATCAAAACTGGATGAGAGCGAGGGAACCGGAACTTAAATCCCACATTTGGAAAAAGAGGATTAAAAAAATCGTTCCTATCATACAACCAGGTGGCAGTGATTCGGCTAACTTGGATAATGTACTCGAGCTATTGGTAATGTCTGGCCGAGATCTCAGGCATGCCGTCACAATGTTAATACCAGAAGCATATGAAAATATGCAATTCATAGATCCCTCTTTAAAAGATTATTATGAATATCATTCCTGTATTTCGGAGCCATGGGATGGGCCCGCCGCTATAGCTTTCAGCGACGGAAGGATAGTTGGTTCTTCCCTGGATAGAAATGGACTTCGTCCGGCTCGGTATATTGTCACAGACGATGACGTCATTATAATGGGATCAGAGGTCGGAATGATTGATATTGAGCCATCCAAAGTAGTTGAAAAGGGTAGGCTTGGGCCTGGAAAGATTATCGCGGTTGATACCTTGAAGGGTGTCCTTTTGAAGAATGAAGTGGTAAAGCAGCAATTGGCTAGTCAGAGGACCTATAGTGAATGGGTCCATAGGAATATGTTTGACACTCAACCTCTGAATCTAAGGTCAAATTGGGAAGGCATAGGGAATTTTGATGAACCAGAATTAATTAAGGTTCAAAAGGTGTTTGGATTTTCGCTAGAGGATTTAGAGCGCGTTTTAGAACCAATGGTAATGAATTCCAAAGAACCTGTTGGATCGATGGGTGATGATACTCCACTCGCGGTTTTATCCAGGAAACCGCGATTACTTTTCACCTATTTTAAGCAGAGATTTGCCCAGGTGACCAACCCCCCTATCGATTCCCTCAGAGAACAGTTGGTAATGTCCCTTGTCACCAGAATTGGACCCCGAGGAAGTATACTTGAAGAACAGGAGAATCATGCGAAGTTAATAAGGTTCAATAGTCCTATTCTTACTAATTCGGAATTGAAATGGATTAAAGAATTGAGACACCCCGATATAAGCTCTACCGTGCTCAGCACCGTGTTTGATGCCGCCAAAGGACCAGAGGGGATGGAAATCGAGTTAGAGGAGATTTGCAAGGCAGCGTACAAATCTGTGGAGAATGGAAAGAATATTCTTATTTTAAGTGATCGGGAAGTAGGGGTGGATAAGGCCCCAATTCCTTCACTCCTCGCAGTGAGTGCTATACATCATCATCTAATTCGTAAAGGGATGAGGATGAGGGCGAGCATCGTTGTTGAAACGGCGGAGGCGAGAGAGGATCATCACTTCGCATGTCTAATCGGATTTGGAGCCAGCTGTGTAAATCCCTATATGGCATTTGAGACTGTCGCAAACATGGCCAGTAAAGGCAACGGGTTGGAAGAGATTGGACTTACCAAGGCACTGGAGAATTATAGAACGGCGGTAGAAAAAGGAATCCTGAAAATTATGTCAAAAATGGGGATATCAACAGTAACGAGCTACAGGGGTGCACAGATCTTTGAGGTAATCGGAATAAATAAGTCTGTAATAGAAAAATATTTTTGTGGCGCTGAATCCAGAATTAGGGGTGTGGGTTTAAGGGAAATTGCAATTGACATGCTTCGATTTCACGAAGCTGCATTCGACACTGAAGAGACGAGTCTTAGGGAAGTAGGCATCTATAGATTCAGAAAGGATGGCGAGTATCATGCATTTAATCCAACTGTTTTCAAGGCATTACATAAGGCCGCTAGAAGTGGTAAATATGAAGATTACGAAAAATACAGTGAGGCGGTCGAGAGTCGTCCTCCTATGTCCCTTAGGGATCTTTTAGTTTTTAAAAAGAGAAAGCCCATTCCTCTCGACATGGTTGAACCTACCGAGTCGATAGTTAAGAGATTTTGTGCACCTGGCATGTCGTTTGGTGCCTTGAGTGCCGAAGCACATGAAACTGTGGCGATTGGCATGAATCGAATTGGGGCTAAGTCGAGTAGTGGAGAGGGTGGTGAAAATCCAGAAAGGTTTCACCGCCGTCCTAACGGTGATTGGCCCAATAGTCTCATAAAACAGGTTGCTTCTGGAAGATTTGGGGTTACTCCGGAATATCTTGCATCCGCTAAGGAGCTTGAAATAAAGATGGCACAAGGATCGAAACCCGGGGAGGGGGGTCAGCTTCCCGGCGCAAAGGTGAGCGTTGAGATTGCGAGAGTTAGGCATTCAGTACCAGGGGTTTCTCTCATATCGCCACCGCCCCATCATGATATTTATAGCATTGAAGATCTATCTCAATTAATCTATGACCTGAAGCATATAAATACTAGGGCAAAGGTAGCTGTGAAACTTGTGGCAGAAGCCGGTGTGGGAACGGTGGCCGCCGGGGTTGCCAAGGCTTATGCGGATGTAGTACATATTAGCGGGCATGAAGGAGGTACCGGGGCGTCACCTCTTGGCTCAATTAAGCACGCTGGCATACCTTGGGAACTTGGGCTTTCAGAGACTCAGCAGGTTCTTGTTCTAAATGATCTCAGAGGTCGCGTTGTTGTGAGGGTGGATGGTGGATTTAAGACAGGCAGAGATGTCGTAATTGCAGCGATCCTCGGGGCTGAGGAATATGGTTTTGGTACGGCGTCTCTAGTAGCAATAGGTTGCGTCATGGCTAGGCAGTGCCACCTTAATACATGTCCTGTGGGTGTGGCTACACAGAATCCCAAGCTCAGGGCAAAATTCTCTGGCTCCCCTGAGCACCTTGTGAATTTTCTCTTTGGAGTGGCCCAGCAGGTAAGGGAAATACTTTCATCGCTTGGCTTCAGGAAGCTGGATGACGTAATTGGCCGTACTGAACTTCTTGAACCTAGGTATGACGCCGAACTACCTAAAACTAAGGATATTGATCTAAGTGCATTATTG
Source organism: Thermodesulfobacteriota bacterium (assembly GCA_049682815.1). Taxonomy (GTDB): domain Bacteria; phylum Desulfobacterota_D; class UBA1144; order Nemesobacterales; family CSP1-2; genus DASWID01. Next base: position 19,828 of record JBAUII010000121.1, read on the forward strand.
GCTGATCCAGATCCAAGTGGCGGTAAACCGAGGTTCCATATTAAAGAGAGAAATGATAGGGTAGATGCCCCATTAGACAACATTATTCTTCAAGACGCAATGGATGCTATTGCAGGAAAGGAGCCAGTTAGAATTAGATCTGAGATACGAAATACAAATCGTACGGTTGGTGCCATGGTAGCTGGGGAGATCGCTTTTAGATATGGGGACAAGGGACTCCCGGAAGGGACGATAGAGATAAGCTTTAGAGGCAGTGCAGGGCAGAGTTTTGGGGCTTTTTCCATTAATGGTATGAGGTTAATGCTTGAGGGTGAAGCGAATGACTATGTTGGTAAAGGTATGCACGGCGGGGAAATTGTAATAAAGCCCCCGATTACCGCAAAGTTTCCTTCTCATAAGAATGTGATAATAGGAAATACGGTTATGTATGGGGCCACGGGTGGAGCGCTATACGCTGCCGGCTGTGCTGGAGAACGGTTCTGCGTGAGAAATAGCGGGGGTAATGCAGTGATAGAAGGCCTTGGTGATCATGGATGTGAGTACATGACTGGGGGTACTGTTGTAGTCCTAGGAGATACGGGAAGGAACTTTGGTGCCGGTATGACCGGTGGCCTTGCTTATGTTTTGGATGAGAATAATTCTATTCCTACGAAGCTTCATAGTCAGTTTGTGACTAATGAAAGGGTAATTGACCAAGAAGACATTGATATTATCAGATCCATGATTCGTAGGCATTATGAAGTTACTGAGAGCAGGAGATCGGAAGAAATTTTAAATAACTTTACACATTACCTACCGCTTTTCTGGAAAGTGATACCATTGGAAAGTATTAAGCCATTAGAAGCTCAAAAAAAGACCACTAAGGATGAAGTAAAGGTTGCAGTATTGAAGGATGAATCTCAACCAGGTGTTGTATCTGTAACGAATAATAGAGTCTCGGATCTTAAGCACTAGGTTAAGCTTTTTACGAATTTTTTCAGAGTTTCTCTAGCATTCGATGGCTTAAACTGTGATTAGAAATTTTAACAACTCCGATGATCAGTTTAAATGTTTACTTGTTTTTCTATGTAACCCAATTTTTTCAAAACCCTTAAGATTTTTTCTACGCTTTCATCCATAGTCTCAATATTTGTTTCAAGGGTTATCTCAGGCCGAAGGGGTTCTTCGTAGGGGTCTGATATCCCGGTGAAATTAGCTATCTCACCTGAAATTGCCCTTTTGTATAGTCCCTTTACATCCCTTTTTATGCATTCCTCGATTGGACATTTGACATAGATTTCAACGAATCTGCCAATCTCCTTTCTTGCTTCGTCCCTTATCTCCCTATAAGGCGATATTGCACATGTAATCGCAACTCCTCCACACCTTGTAATTAGGTTTGCGACATATGAGATCCTTCTTATATTCTCATCCCTGTCCTCTTTGGAAAAACCTAATCCTTTGGATAATCTTAATCTTACTTCATCCCCGTCCAAAACTTCAGTATGGAATCCCATATGAGTTAATCTAGTTTCAACCATTCTCGCCAGGGTTGATTTTCCAGAACTGGGTAGCCCGGTAAACCATAAAGTATAACCTTTCAAAGCTATTCTCCTTTTAATTGACTCGATTTGTCTGTTGAATTAAATGCCGAAAAAGGTAATTCAGTAAGAATTCTAATTATGCTATATCCATCTACGATCTATGCTGCTTTTTTCTTTAACGTAGAGTTGGCAAGTTTTTCTGCCTTTTCTATTCCATCGGTTGAGGCTGATATTAAATACAAGGATTTTTCACCTATCTCTAGAGTTAAGTTGAAGTCGTTGCCAATTTCCTTCTCATAATCTGCAATTGGATCTATTATTTTTTCTAAATATCTTTTAAAGGAGTCCAATGTTCTTCTCCTAACTTTTCCATAACCCTTTACCATGTTGCCACTCCTTGCAACTAGGCATCCCAGTGCATAGTTTGTTTTGGAGTATCTCTCCACATAGGCTTCATACCTTTTTATGTATGAATGTTCTTTCTTGAATCTGTAAGAATAAGGTCTGAATTTTTTGATTTTTGTTAGCAACCATAGCCTCAAACTCCCAAAAAATGAAGATGTCGTAGGAGATTGGGCAAAGGTTATCTTATTACTATTAGACCAAACCTTTTTGAGCAACCTATTATCTGTTAGTTTTACCATCGGCGACACCAAGAAATTTGGTAGTAGTCCGTAAATCTCTTCGGCATCTGGATTCAAGTAATCTATTACATGGAAAACTTGATCGTCACGCAATTGCATTTCCTTCTGTATGCGTTTAAATCTTTCCGGGTTAATCTTAAGCTCTGCCACCCGAATTCCATCTTCATAGCTCATCCAAAGGGCTAGATTCTTTGCAAAAGATTCGGTGAGCAAAAAGCTATTAAAGCCCGAGTTGCTATCTATTTTGTAAATCTTCTTCAATGTATCCAGATAGTTTTCCGCGTACCATACGTCTTGATAATCTGTAAGCCGATATAGAGACTCTGCGAGAATTTCTCTTAGCCTTTCGGGGTATTCATTTTCAACTTTTAATAATAAGGAGAATAGGCCCTCTCTCTTGCTAGGATCTACCTTAGCTAATTTGTCACTTTTCAGTTCATCCCACTTTAAGTCTGATTTTACTAAAGATATCTTATACTTATTTGACTTGATGTAATCCCACCCTATTCTAAAAGCTTTGATGTTATTTTCAACCGCTATACCTACTTGTGATATAGCTTTGAGAAAGCTAGCTTCTGCGATCGGTACAGCTGCTGATGCACCCAGGGCCCCCAGGAGAATTGCGTTTATAGCTAGTTCATCCATCCCGTGCTCTTTCGCTAGTGCGAGGGCGTCTAGACCAACAAATCTTGAAGAGAACGCGTTTGCTAACTTGCGCAGGTTCTCGTCAGAGTAGATACCGCTAGAAAGGGGCATTTTTTCGAGAGTTGAGTAAATCCTGTGTGTGCTAGAGACGATCGTTGTTTTATCCGATCCGTATCCGAGTTCTAACACTCTTCCGAGTTCCAAGAACTCCTGGGCCAAAATAATATCAATATCGCCCGGCAAAGGGTATTGAGAAAAAATTATTGGTTTCGGATCGGGTTTTACATTTGAATAAGATTCGAGATAGTAGATTGTTGACCCGCCGCGCTGCGAGAGCCCGGGGAGTCCGACTCCTTGCACCTCAAATCCCTCAATCAGAAATAGTTGGACGAGCCATTCTGTGAGAACTCCTCCACCCTGACCTCCGACTGCGGGAATTAGGATCTTTATTAATTCATTATTTCTATCCATTATTGTCACGCTTAAGATCAGGCAGATCGCCCTGAATCAATTTCAAATCAGAAGGTACAATCGATTGCAACAGTGTCGTCTTCAGTTTGCTAATACGTTTTTTGAAATTAAGTGCAGCAGCATGCCGTTAAGCTTAGACTCAAACTTATCGATTAATGAGGGGTTATTTATTATTTCTACCTTGTAAAATGATGGACATAGTACAGCCGCATGAGCGATTTCTCCACATAGACCGCATCCAACACAAGACTGCTCAATGTGTGCGATTGGATCGTCCCTCAGGATCGACGGACTTTCTTTTAATGTAAGCGACGGGCAGCCGTTATATCTCATACACGAGTGATCACCGGTGCACACATCAGGGTCCACACCCAGTTTTGCCTGCACCAATCTTTTTCCTGACTTTATCCTCTTATTTATTAATTTTCTCTCTTTTCTGGTCTTCTCAAGCTGGCACTCGCCCTTTGAGATAATCACTCTAAGACCTTCATTAGTCTCATATGCTTTTCGAAGAACATTCAAGGATTCCTTTAAATCATACGGATCAACCTTTTTTATCCATTTAACGCCTGCACCCTTTAATGCTTTTTCAATATCCATTCCTACCCCTTCCTGCCTCATATTTTTTCCAGAGGCTGGATTTTCATGATGTCCTGTCATCGACGTCCAGAAATTTTCTAATATGACTAATATAGCATCCTGCTTATTATAAACAGCATTTGTTATGCTTGTCGTAAGGCCACTGTGCCAGAAGGTCCCGTCACCCATAAATGAAATTATCCTTTTATTTGCCATGCGAGATAGTGCTCCTGCGGAAGCAAGTCCGATGCCCATTCCTGTGATGGAGTTACTAAGATCAAATGGTGGGAGACCACTCATTGAATAGCAACCAATATCAGATGCATAATAAGATTTGCCGTAATCCTCTTCCAATATTTTTATAGCGGTGAATATAGGCCTTTCGGGACAACCGGTGCAAAATACAGGGTTTCTCTTTGTAACAGGTTCGTCCAAAAAGTGGGCGGCCTTTTCTTTGTGTTTTGCTACAAATTCGCTTTGCTCCTGTATTTTCTGCTTTTCTTGCGTTGAGAAGGCGTTTTCAATAATAAAGGTGCCAATTCCCTGTGTAATGTGATCAGGTGTATATTCTCCTTCCTGAGGAAGAATGTCTTTGCCAAAAATATCAAGGTCGAGTTTCGATCTTTGCGCTATCGACCTGATCTGCTCTTCAATAAGATTTGGCATCCCCTCTTCCACTATTAAAACTGCCTTTTTTCCCTTAAGAAAATTAATGATTTCTTCGGGAACAATTGGATTAGTTACGTTCAAATTCAATATAGAGAACCTACATTCCCCATTGAGATTGGATTCACCTAAATTGTATAAACATCTTATCAAGGAGTTAAATATCATCCCGTGTGTAATTATTCCGATACTCCTATCTTCGCCTTCAAAAACCTCATTCAAGTTGTTGTCTATTATAAATTTTCTTGCAGCAGGTATCCTTTCATGGAACTTTTTTCTTTCGTGTTCGAAAGTAAATGGCGGAAGAGGAATCTTTTCCAGATCCGTTATCAAGTCGTTGAGCGGGGTTAAGGTGCTAATTTTTGGAAAAACGTTATTTTTGCACTTAATCTTATTCCTGATGTGTGCGATCCTAGTAGATAAAAGAAACATCACCGGCATGTTAGAGGATTCTGATAATCCGAATCCGTATTCAACCATCTTGGCAACATGTTGCAGGTCACCCCTCGGATCGATCACGGCCATGGTGGATTTTAGAGCCAACGGAAGCGCTTTTTCTGCAACACAGGTGCTGTCGCAACCGTAGTCTTCTCCAACAACTATCATTGCACCACCGACTACACCCGAGGAGGATATATGGGCTAGCGCATCGGAGGCGACATTAGTTCCAACTATTTTCCAGTTTGCCGATCCACGAATCGGGTAACTTATTGAAGCGGATAGTAGAGCGGCTGCAGACGCTTCGTTACCAGAGCTGTCAAAGTAGATTCCCCTATTTTTTAATACAGGTTCGTATGCATCAGAAATTGCGTCGATTATTCCGGCGGTTGGGGAGCCGGGGTATCCTCCTAGATAGCTTACGCCAGACTGAAGGAATGCCTTTAATATTACGAGGGGAGTGTCACCATAAAGTATTTTCCCTTCGCCAAAGTTTAATTGTTCTATTATCTCTTTTGAGTAGGCGCTTCCCATTTCTAATCTTGCCTAATTAGCTCTCGCCACCTATTAGTTATCCTGTAAACTCTACCAGATAACGCTTGGAGATACTAGTGTAATTGGTTCTCAAGGTTTTGTCATGCCGTCCTGCATCTTTCTCTTTAACTCTGCCACAAACATATCTGCCTGTCGTGTTGGTCTGGGTATTCTAAAACCATTTGCGCATCGGAGTGTCACTCTAATCGAGGTCTTGAGATCGATTTTGTGTCCGATAGAAACAAAGACCGGCCTAGTATTATTTTTCGTTCTTAACACGGCACCTATTGATTTCCCAGTGTGTGAGCTAAGTTCCGTCCAGTCTCCTCGAACCTCTCTCGGCTCATCGAATTTTCCATAGAGTCTTTTTTTTGCCACCCCAATTGATGGCGTGTCCAGTATTACCCCTACATGGCTTGCAATCCCACACCCTCTTGGATGAGCAATTCCCTGCCCATCTACCATTAGCACGTCGGGCTTGCTTTTAAGTTGTTTGGCGGTTCTAATTATTGCTGGGGCTTCCCGAAAGGCAAGGAGTCCGGGAATGTAAGGAAATGCTACTCTCACGATAGCAAAACTTCTTTCAATCTCTATAAGCTCGGGAAATGAATACACCAGGATGCCACATATCAGTTGTTCCCCCCCCTGAATTTGTGCGAGGTCTACTCCGGCAATCGTATTTATTTCTCGAAAACCATTCTGCGTTATAACCCTTTTCTGAAGCTCCCGCTGGATTGCCACTGCCTCTTCATACAGGGGTTTATACTCAGGGTCGGTTATTCTTTCGAGATTAATGAGCTCCATATTTTTCACTAATCAATCTTTTGAATTTAGGGGCATAAATAATTTCGAAAGCGTCTTCCTTACCGGGAAAGAGCCTCAATGCGTAGTTCTTAACTTTAATATAATGCTCTAGGGCTTCTTCTCGAGTCATGTTCTCCTGGTATATCAAAGATAGGGTGAGATCAACCATAAACCTCAGTCTTCTGATCTTCTTATTTTCTTCTTTTATTTCCTGTGGAGAAGGTTGCTGCAGTTTCATTTATCCGCGTATTTGAAAACCTGGTATGTCTGTCCATTATTATATATTCAGGGAGATTATATTCAAAGCCTGGCGATTTAAATTTTAAAGTTCTTTGACTGCTATATCCGGCTATAATAACAAGATTAGCGAGCCAGAGATAGCACTGTGAGATCGCATGTCTTTAGTTTTTCTTGAACAACTAGCAAGAGTTAGATAGATTTAAGGGCATGAGTCTCAGAATGATCTTCATCATGGATCCGATTCATACGATTAATATCGACAAAGATACTACTTTCGTCTTTATGCTCGAGTCACAAGAGAGAGGCCATCAGGTCTGGTATGCTGAGCTTAAGGATATCTTCGTACGAGATGGTCGGGTTTGGGGAACTGTTTCGGAGATCAGTCTAAAGCGGTCGGCCGATTATTATAAATTGGGTCGAGTAGATACTGCTCCCCTTGAGAGCTTTCACGTTGTTTGGATGAGGAAGGACCCCCCCTTTAATTTAGACTACATATACGCTACATATTTTCTCAGCTTGATTGATCCCGGCTCGACGCTTGTTATAAATAATCCAAGGGGAATAAGGGAATCGAATGAGAAGTTATATACACTCTACTTTCCTGATATTATTCCACCGAGTCTTGTTGCCAAGGATATTGATTTCTTAGGAAATTTTATTAGTGAAGTTGGGGGGGAGATAGTTGTAAAACCACTGTCTGGCCATGGTGGTGAGGGGGTTTTTTATGTGAGAGAGGGTGATAAGAACGCTAACGTTATTCTTGAGACAGTAACTGATTTTGGGAGTCGATATATACTTGCTCAAAAGTTTATAAAAGAGGTGTCAGAGGGTGACAAGAGGATTGTTTTACTGAACGGCGAACCCCTTGGGGCTGTTCTTAGGCTTTCCAAACCGGGTGGTGAGTTTAGATGCAATTTTCACTCAGGAGGGAGTCCCCATAAATCGAAGCTTGACGCGAGAGATTTACATATTTGTGAAACCTTGGCTCCAAGGTTGAGGGGAGATGGGCTCTATTTTGTGGGCATAGATGTTGTTGGAGGTTACTTGACGGAAATAAACACTACCAGTCCTACAGGGGTACAAGAAATAAATAGATTAGATGGGACTAAGTTGGAAGCTCAGGTCTTAGATTTTGTTGAGAGGAGATGTCAAAGTTCTAACCTCGAAATTGGTTATAACAATTAAAGTGTGGGGAAACTCTATTCTTATAAATGCGATGAATGATCTTCAGTGTTAAATTAACATTACGGTCATTGCTGTAGGTGTTAGATAATTTGGGGACAAAAAACTTACAATTTCATGAATAGGTTAATTTTGATTAATCCATTTCAGAATGAAAAGGACTTGAATGGCCTTCCAAAAATTGCGTTAAGAGGCTTAATGACATAGTCTGTCATGCTGAACTTGTTTCAGCATCTCTTGTTTTCTCTAGATCCTGAAATAAATTCAGGATGACCGGGTTGTGGTGGGATTAAATTTTTTAGTCGTTCTGTCATCCCCGAAATCAGTAGTCGGGGATCCATCCCCGCCAGAAACATGCGGGGACAGGGCCATGGATTCCCGCTAACAATCCGCGGGAATGACAACAAGGGGGCAGCCTAGCTCTGAGTAGTGAGCTTGTCGAACTATTGAAGGGTTGCTTCTTTGTACCTGTGCTGAACTCGTTTCAGTATCACGGCAAAGAAGTTAGAAAGAAGCGTAGGATATCGGAGCAAAAGACATTTAAAGATTCTGATGGCTCCTAGAATTGCAAATCTGCTACAGTCCTGATCGCGGCACGACGCATCGTAAAATTCTCTATTAATTTTACCTAGAGGTTAGCCTAAATATCGGAGTAGTTATCTTCTCCTCCCTACACTTTGGACATCTGCTCGGCTTAGCCCACCTCTCCCGATGTTCAAATATGAATCCGCATTTTAAACACTTGGAGGGTTCAATAACAAATTCATATCCCTTATGCTTTGCGGATTGCCTTACATGAGGTAGGTGGGTAATTACCTCTTTTTCTGAAATGCCCAGTGTCTGAGACAGGTCCCTTATCGTCCTCAATCCCGAGAGAAGCTCGTCTGTGATCTCTTGGCGGGTTGTCTTTGCCTGTATCATTTTATCTTCTCGAAGACGCGCCATTATGTCTCCCAAAGTTGGAAATGGC